>CAMWTV010000009.1 GCA_947177215.1 uncultured Muribaculaceae bacterium | reverse complement strand
CACCATAGTCCACACAAAAAAGCTGCGGTAATCAAACGTATCCACAATCCACCCGGCCGCCATCCCCGGAAGCATCATCCCCAGAGCCATGAAACCCGTGCATATCGAATAGTGGGCTGTCTTGAACCTCCCCTCCGAAAAATATATCAGATAAAGCATATAGGCCGTGAAACCGAACCCATAGCCAAACTGCTCCACAAACACACACAGATAAATCTGCCACATGGCCGACGGCTGCGCATAAGCCAGATATACAAATGTCAGACACGTCAGCGACATGCTCCAGGCCATCGGATGCAGCCATCGCTTCCACCCGTTCCGCGACGCAACGATACCGCCCACGATACCGCCCGCCATAAGCCCGAGCACACCAACCGTACCATACACGATACCCACCTCATCGGCCGACAGTCCCAATCCACCGTGCTCAACAGGGTCAAGCATAAACGGTGTTATCATCTTTACCAGTTGCGCCTCAGGCAGCCTGTAAAGCAGCATGAACACAATCGCGACCCACACCTGCGGCTTCCTGAAAAACTCCACAAACGTCAGGGCGAACTCATCTCTGACCTCTTTGGCCGATCTCACACTGCGCATCGCATCCTGCGCCGGTCTGGGCATAACCCACAGATGATAACCCGCCATCAATGCGAAAACTCCCGCCAGAATGCCGAACACAACGATCCACCCACCTTTGGGGTCTCCCCACTCCTCGCTCACGAAAGCGGCAACAACAACAAGCGCCCCCTGCCCCACAATCATCGAGATACGGTAGAACAGGCTCCTTATCCCAACAAACAGCGACTGCTGATGCTCCGTCAGTCCGAGCATATAGAAACCGTCGGCCGCTATGTCATGGGTAGCCGAAGCGAACGCCATCAGCCAGAACACAGCCAGTGTTATCTGAAAAAAACACCCTGCAGGCAAAGTGAATGCAACCGCAGCCATAGCGGCGGCGATAAGCCACTGCATCGTTACAACCCACCAGCGTTTTGTCCTGATAATATCCACAAACGGACTCCAGAAAGGCTTGATCACCCACGGCAGATAAAGCCACGCCGTATAAAAAGCCAGTTCCGTATTACCGATCCCCAGACATTTATACATCACCGTGCTTATCGTCATCACAGCCATATAAGGCAGCCCCTCCGCAAAATACAGTGTCGGCACCCACCACCACGGCCCCTTACCCTTTCCAGCAGTTTTATTCATACAGTCTTGTCAGCTCCGCTTTCGGAAAATAATGATTCAGAATCTCTTCATACCCATACCCCTTCGCCCCCATCACAGCAGCTCCAATCTGGCACAGACCAACGCCGTGCCCCCACCCCTTGCCATAGAGCACAAAGGCATCCCCCTCGTCAGCCACATCGAAGGCGGAGCTTTTCAGATGGCTCTCGGATAGCCATCTTCTTATCTCAAGCTCCTTTCCAACTGTCACACACCCTTTCTCACCCCTGATGAAAAGCCTCACGATCCTGCCCGAAGCCCCACGCTCAAGCGGACGCAACTCCGTCACCGCACCCAGATCCAGCCCCGAACGGCGCCTGATCAGTTCGCCAAGCTCCCCTTTGCCATATCTCACACTCCACCTGTAAAAATCCTTCGTTTCCAGATCATAACTGTTCAGCACCTGCGAAAGCACATCCTCATCGTCACTGTCGCAGAAATCCCGTTCCATACCCTCCTTACGGTCTGCAACACTTTCCAGATACTCATGCCGGCTATCCTCCCAGCAGTTTTCAAACAGCTCGCTCCTGCCCCCGCAACATTTCGAGAACCGGGCGTCGCAGATCTCCCCCCCAAAAGTCAGCGCCAACCCTCGTGTGGCCTCTACCGCCTCCGCCACACAAGGCGAAGTCTGCCGCGTCACCCCCTGGTAACGCTGACAGTGGTCATCGGCACACACATCAAACTGGCTGTGATCCTCCCGGTCATACCATCTCACAAGCTCATCCGTCTCCATTCCGTCAACCGTCACCCGTTTCCATCCCCCGGCCTGCTCGCACACATGCTTCCCCCTGTCGGCAAGCTGGCGCAGAAGCCAGCTGCGCGAAATCACCGCATGAGCCTTCAGCAGCCCCTCCGAGGCCTGCGCGCTCATCTCCGACGATATAACACTCTTCAGATACTCCTCCACACCTGTCTCATTCACAGCCACAACCTTCGTAGCGTCATTTCCGCTCACAATAACCCGCAGCACTCCGGCAAACCTCTGTGTCTCGCAACGCTCCCAGTGAAAATTCACCCCTATCGTCACATCCATAAGGTCAAACCTGTCGTCACTGCTCACCGGTTCCAGTCGAAGCTCCTCCCACAGCCTGCCTTGAAACGCCACCTTCCCATCCTTCCCCCTGGCGGCATATTCTCCGGCGGAAACCGTCATCCTCTCACAGTCCGATCCGTTACCGCACAAAAAAGTCCCGGCCAGCCTGAATCTCAGACAGTCCGATTCCATTATCCCAACATTGATTTTCGGTTCATTCATAGGCCTCAGCACTTATATCCTCCCCCTCACATATGCAAAGTTAGCCATTTTTCCCGCCCGCAATCCATTTTTATCCATTTTTATTCTTAAATTTGCAATTCGACTCAAACGAAAAAACCAGTCATTATGCACAGACATACAAAGCTCAGAGCCATTACATTGCTCTTTTCGGCATCAGCCTTAGCCGCTTCGGCCGACATACCTTTGCATTACTATGCCACGCTTCAGGGCAAATCGGGCGAACAGCTCAAAACAGCCGTGTTCGAACTTGTAGGGCAGGATCCCGCAATAAAGATGCTGACATACGGATCAGGCGACAACCACACATGGTGGGGATTCTATGTCACCGACCGCGATGTCGAAAACAACGAAGTCATCGACCGTTACAGCAACGACATCCGGTATTTCGGAAACCGCGGAGCCTCTGTAAGCGGCATGAACATCGAGCACTCCTTCCCAAAATCATGGTGGGGAGGGTCTTCAAACAATGCCTACAAAGACCTCTACAACCTTATGCCTTGCGAGCAGAAAATAAACAGCTCCAAAAGCAACTATGCCATGGGCGAGGTGGTCAATGTATCAAACACAAACGGATGCACCAAAATCGGCACATCATCATCTGGCATGAAACTTTGGGAACCTGCCGACAAATGGAAAGGCGACTTCGCCCGAGGCTACATGTATATGGCAACCGCCTACCAGAACTTCACCTGGCAGGGCGACGCAGCTCCAAACATCCTTCAGCAGGGAGCATGGCCCACGCTAAAGCAATGGGCCTATGAGCTTTACATTAAATGGGCCAAAGCCGACGATGTTAACGACATGGAGTTCGAGCGAAACGAAGCCGTAAGCGCCATTCAAGGCAACAGAAACCCGTACGTCGACTTCCCTAACCTGATGGAATATGTCTGGGGCGACTCAATCGGAGTGCCTTTCGACATAAACACAACCCGCAAAGCCGGAAAAACTTCCGGCATCGTCATCGACCCCTCCGACACACCCGTCGAAGTCTACGCATCCACATTCCTTGGCCAGACAGGCAACTGCACCATAGAAAACTCCTATCTCCAGCCCGGTCTGAGCGACGTATGGACAAACAGCGCCCAATACGGATGGACAGCCAAAGGCTCACGCGGCAGCAACGAAAACCTCATACGCTACCGGTCGGATGCCTCGCTCATAACCCCCGAGATAGATCTCACATCCTACTCAGTGGCCTACTTTACTTTCGATCATGCCTGCAAGTGGGCTGAAATCCAGAAACCCGAAGAGCAGCTTTTCGTCAGCGTGCTGTCATCCGACAACACCGAGACCCCTCTCACAATCTCGAAATGGCCTACTGGAAAAAGCTGGACATTCGTCAACTCAGGGCGCACCGACCTCAACAAGTTCGCAGGCCACAAAATCCGCCTTGTGTTCCGCTACACATCTACCGAAGAGGAAGCCTCTACATGGGAAATCAAGAACCTCGTAGTCACAGCCATGGGCCGCACGAGCTCGCTCAACGAAGTGCCGGTCTACCTGCAGCCTGACCTCGACAACTCAACGCAACCCGTCGAATACTACACCACCGACGGCCGACGCATCGACCCTGCAAACTATCGCGGCATAGTGATCCGGCGTCAGGGCACATCAGTCACCAAAATTCTGATCCGCTGATCATTCCACATAAAACAAAAGCGGGAAGCTGTCAGGCAAAATCTACAGCTTCCCGCCTTTGTTTTATGTAATTGAGGTCTGGTCACTTGCCACCGCTCACCTTTATTTTCAGGCCGCCGTCTATCAGATCTTTGTGGCTTATGCGGTAACCCTGCTTCTTTCCTCCCGACTCTATCCTGTCAATGAACATCCCCCCGCTCTCCGGATTCTCCACCTCAACAGTCAGAGTCTCCGCCGGATAATAATCCTGATTGAGATGGATAGTCACCTTGTCGAAAGTCGGGGTAGTCACAGTATATACCGGAACACCGGGAATATCCGGATAAAAACCCATCATAGAGAAGATAGCCCACGCCGACATAGTTCCCGCATCGTCATTCCCCGGAATACCGTCCGGACTTGTGGTGAAATACTTCTCAAGCAACTCCTTCACAAGCTTCTGGGTTCGCCACTCCTCACCCTTTATCTGCGAGAAAAGATACGGATAGGCAATGTCAGGTTCATTCGCCGGGTCATAGTTGCCACGGTCAAACACACTCTGCAGGCGTTCGGTAAACTTCCTCTCGCCACCCATAAGCTTCACAAGCCCCTTTATGTCATGAGGCACATAAAACGTATAGTTCCAGGCATTCCCCTCATGAAAACCGGGCGAAGGCTCGAAATTCTCCCCCTGTTTCGGGTCAAACGGAGTCAGGAAACTCCCGTCAGGCAGCTTTGGCCTCAGCGTGCCGTAATCCTTGCAATAATAGTTCCGGTAACCTTTCGAACGCTCTCTGAGCATCCGCGCGTCATCCTTTCTGCCCAGGCTGTCGGCAAGCGCCGCCAGCGCATAATCGGCAATATAATACTCCAGCGCATGGCTCACCGAATTGTCAAACTCCTCCCTGAGCGGCACATAGCCCAGCTTCATATAATCGTCATTGTCAGGCCTCATCAGGTTCTCGCTCCCCGGAGTCGTGGCCCCCTTCATCATAGCCTCATAGGCAAGGTCTATATCGAAATTGCGCAATCCCTTGCTCCATGTGTCGACAATTACCGGGATTGACGGGTCACCCTCCATTGTCAGAGTTTCCCTGCCGTACAACTCCCATTTCGGCAGCCAGCCGTGTTCCCTGTAAATATCAAGCATAGAGTTTACCATCGCCTCCTGACGCTCCGGATACACAAGCGTCAGCAGCTGGTGCAGATTCCTGTAAGTGTCCCAGAGCGAGAACACCGTATAGCGGTCATGAACCTTCCTGCCACCACCTTCTTCAGGCGGAACTTCCCGATAGATATTCCCTATCGAATCGCTCTCCATTATCGGATAGTCGCCGTTAACGTCATTGAGCACATTCGGGTGTATCAGCGCATGGTATAGAGCCGTGTAAAACACCTCCTTCTGATCGCGCGATCCCCCCTCCACCTCTATACGGCCAAGCAGATCGTTCCATTCCTGTTCGGCATCAGCCCTCACACGGTCGAAATCACCATCGCCAAGCTCCTTCTCGAGATTCTCGCGGGCATTCTCCACACTCACGAACGAAACGCCGATACACACCTGCACCTGCTCTCCCGCACTGGTGTCATAGCGCATCCACACCCCTATGTCGTCGCCGCTCATCACACGGCCATAATCGGTATAGATCTTATATCGCCCGTTATCCTTGTCCCATTCAGCCTCGACCCCTGTCATAGGCCGCTGCTTCTTCCAGAAACCCGATGCTGCCGGCGTCTTGTCTACACGCATCACGAAATAGATCGGGAAAACAGCCTGAGGCACATAGCAGAACGTGCCCAGAAGCTTCGACCCTTCGAACTCACGTTCGTTCACCCTCCTCACACTCGCTCCCGACTCATTCGTAAGCCCCTCGCCGAGATTAAGCAGAATATTCCCCTCGCCGTCAGTCGGAAAGGTAAACCGGCTTACCCCAACACGCCGCGTCACAGTGGCCTCAGCCCTGATACCCGACTTGTCAAGAGTCACACCGTAATATCCCGGCGTCGCCTTCTCGCCATGATAGGCCGATCCATATTCATGATAGTCAACCTCAAGAGGCCCCGTAGTGGCCGTCAGCAGCAGCGATCCCATTTCCGGACAACCAACACCCGAAAGATTCACATGCGAGAAGCCTGTGAAAAACGAGTTGGTTATATCATAAGGCGTCGACCACCACCGGGCGTCTTTGTCATACCGGTTGCTGTCCGATCCCATGACATTGAACGGGGTCACCGACATCATGCCGTTGGGCCTTACAGCTCCCGGATTGGTTGTGCCGAAATTGGTTGTGCCGATAAACGGGTTCACATAATCTGTAAACCTCATCTCTTCGCTCACCTCCGAGGCACACACCGATGCGGAGAGAGCTGCGGCAACAGCCGCAGGCATCAGAAACTTCTTCACAGGCTATTGTTCTTTACAAATTCCAGAATCTCGCTTATACGGCCGAAAGCCATGCCTACAACAGTGTCGGCAGCCCCGTAATAAACAGCCACTTTGTCACCCTCGGTGATGGCGGCACACGGAAACACCACACACGGCACATCGCCCGTAAGCTCATAATCCTCGGCCGGAGCAAGCAGATAAGGTTTGGTGCGGTAGAGCACTTTTTCCGGATTGTCTCTATCAAGTATCGCAGCACCCATCGAATAACGGTAACCGCGACACGTATTGATCACCCCGTGATAAAACATCAGCCAACCCTCCTCGGTCAGGAACGGCACAGAACCGGCACCGATCTTCGTACACTGCCACGCACTCTCCGTAAACGGAGCCACCTTCATCAGGCAGCGGTGCTCGCCCCAATACTTCATGTCAGGGCTATACGAAATGAATATATCGCCGAAAGGCGTATGACCGTTGTCGCTCGGACGCGACATCATCGCAAACCGGCCGTTGAACTTCTGCGGAAACAACACCCCGTTGCGGTTAAACGGCAGAAACGCGTTCTCACACTGATAGAACTTCTTGAAATCAAACGTATAGCCGATCCCAATCGTAGGCCCGTTATAGCCGTTGCACCACGTTATCCAGTAACGGTCGTCTATCCACGTCACCCTCGGGTCATACTTATATTCGCTCTCTATCATCTGCGTGTTCCCCGCCTCGAAACATATCGGCTCGTCGGCAATATCCCAGTTGATGCCGTCTTTGGAGAAACCCACATAGATATTCATCTGCACAGCCTTGTTGTCACATCTGAAAACCCCGGCATAACCCTCTCCGAACGGCACCAACGCGCTGTTGAAAATGCTGTTCGAAACCTTTGTCTGATAGCGGCCGATAACCGGATTCTTGCTGTATCGCCACATCACATCAGTGCATCCTTCCGGACGCTCTTCCCATGGAAACTGTCTCATTTTCTGTTCTGTCTCTTACTTATGTCATTTAAATTCTTGTCCGACCGCCATATCTGCAGCCGTTCGTTACTATAACATCCGTCCGGCGTAATTTGCTCATTCCACACCTTCCGAGTCTGTAAGCGCCGCCTCTTCGGCGTCAAGCACCTTACCCTTGTCGTCATATCTGAACGGCACAAACCATGTTATGATAAATGCCGGAACGGTTGCCGCCATCACGAATATAAAAAACGCCGAATAGCCAATGCTGTCGCTCAGCCAGCCGCTTATCATTCCGGGCACCATCACACCCAGATTCATTATTCCTGATGCGAAAGCATAGTGCGCCATCTGATGCTTGCCAGGCGCCACCTGCTGCATCATGAACAGCGTCAGCCCCACGAATCCGAAACCATATCCGAAATATTCAAACACTATTCCCGAAGCTATCAGCCAACCCGATTCCGGCTGAAAGAAAGCGAGAAGAGCATAAACCGCAAACGGAATATTGAAAATGCAGCAAAGCGAGAAAAGAGTGCGCCTCAGGCCGCGTGCAGATATGTAATATCCCGCCAGAAGCGACCCTATAACAAACGCCGCAGCTCCGAACGACCCATAATAAAGCCCGATCTGCTGATTGTCAAGTCCAAGCCCACCGGCTGCACGGTCGGCTTTTAGAAACAGCGGCACAATCTTGACCACAAAACCTTCGCCAAACCGATAAAGCACGATAAACGCTATATAATACCAGATATGCTTCTTCGTAAAAAACTCTTTCAGCACTTTCCACAGCTCGCCTGTCACCTCTGCGGCACTGCGCGGCCTCACAGAGCCTTTTTCACCCCTCGGCTTTCCCCCTCCCGACGGAAGTATGAAAATGTGATATACGCCCAGCACCGCCATGA
This sequence comes from uncultured Muribaculaceae bacterium, assembly GCA_947177215.1. GTDB lineage: Bacteria > Bacteroidota > Bacteroidia > Bacteroidales > Muribaculaceae > UBA7173. The sequence goes on along the minus strand of CAMWTV010000009.1, from coordinate 19,068 downwards.
CAGCGCCTAACACAACCATTATGACCATCCAGGCATTGCGGTTGGCGGCAAACACCCCCTCAGCCCCGGCGTCGGCAGGCGTGAAACGGGCTATGAGATAACCCGACAGATACACCAGACCTCCCGTGGCCGCCAGCTTGGCAATGTTATAGAACGCACCCTGCCACCCGATATATTTCGACTGCTGTGCGGGCGTCAGCGCACTCATATAAACCCCGTCGCAAGCCACATCATGGGTAGCGCCGCTGAAAGCCGCCACCGCAAGCAATGCTATCGAAACCGCAAAGAAATGCTCCATGCCGAGCGAGAGCGCCACAAGGCCGAATGCCGCGCCCGTTACAATCTGGGTAACGACCACATAAAACTTCTTCGTTCCGAAAAGCTCCATAAACGGGCTCCAAAGCGGTTTCAGAGTCCATGGCAACAATATAAGCGATGTCCAGAAGGCGATCCGGGCATCGGCAACACCCATCCCCTGAAACATCAGCACAGTCACCATGTTCAGCACCACAAAAGGAAGCCCCATGGCGAAGTATGCCGTGGGCACCCACGCTATCGGGCTTACCTTTTTCTCTCTCTTGTTGTCTGTCATTTCAATTCTTTGCTGAATGAATATGGAGCGTCCTCCTCTCTGGTTCCACGCTCTTTATTCGGTTTGTCAGTCATCTTGAAATCAATCTCACCGCCATCCATAAGCATCGGATACGTTATGTAGTTCCTGTCATACTTCTCGCCGTTAACCTTCATACCGTCAATATAACGGTTCTTTTCCGAGTTCTCGGGAGCATTGATAACCATCTTGTTGCCGTTTTCAAGATTGATGGTCACCTTCTTGAACAGGGGCGATCCGAGCGCATACTGGTCTGTGCCGGGAGCCACAGGATAGAACCCCATGGCAGAGAACACATACCAGGCCGATGTCTGGCCGTTGTCCTCGTCGCCGCAATATCCGTCAGGAGTGGGCGTGTACATCCTGTCCATAACCTCACGCGTCCAGTATTGGGCTTTCCACGGTTCGCCGGCCCAGTCATACAGATAAATCATATGCTGTATCGGCTGGTTTCCGTGGGCATAGTTGCCCATGTTCATTACCTGCATCTCGCGGATCTCATGAATCGGGAAACCGTAATAGCTGTCGTCGAACACCGGCGGCACCGAGAACACCGAGTCCATCATGGCCACGAAATTCTCTTCGCCACCCATCAGGTCGATCAGGCCCTGAGGGTCATGGAACACACTCCACGTATAGTGCCACGAATTTCCCTCCGTAAAGGCGTCGCCCCATTTAAGCGGTGAAAACGGCGTCTGGAAACTCCCGTCGGCATTGCGCCCGCGCATCAGGTTCGTCTCCTTGTCAAACAGATTGCGGTAGTTCATAGCCCTGCGGGCATAAAGATCCTGCTCTTCCTTAGGGCGGTTCAACTCCTTTGCAAGCTGATAGATCGTCCAGTCGTCATAGGCATACTCCAGAGTGCGCGCGGCATTCTCATTGATATTCACATCATAAGGCACATAACCCAGATCGTTGTAATACTCATGCCCCAGACGCCCCGACGAGCTCACTGTAGGATGCACATTGTTCGCACCCTTCACAACACCTTCCCACAAGGTTTCAGTGTCATCAACCTTTATCCCTTTCAGGTAGGCATCGGCAAGCACCGACGCCGAGTTGTTACCGACCATACATCCTCTGTGGCCGGGCGACGCCCATTCAGGGAAGAATCCGCTCTCGCGATAAGCATTCAGAAGCCCCTCCTGAATCTCCTTGTTAACCGAAGGATAAGCCAGGTTAAGAAGGGGGAACAACGCCCTGAACGTATCCCAAAGCCCTGTGTCGGTATACATGTATCCCTTCAACACCTCGCCGTTATAAGGGCTGTAATGCACCGGATTCCCATCCTCATCTATCTCATAGAACTTTCTGGGGAAAAGAGTCGAACGGTAAAGACACGTATAGAACGTACGCTCCTGGTCAAGATCTCCGCCCTCAGCCTCTATGCGCCCAAGCACATCGTTCCACGCCTTTTTCCCCTCGGCGGCAACCTCGTCGAAACTCTTGTCGCCAAGCTCGCCGAGATTCCTCTCAGCCTGTTCGGGCGATATGAACGACGAAGCCACACGGGCATGCACCTGTTCTCCCTTCCGGGTCTTGAAGCCCACCACAGCCCCGGTGTGGAATCCATCCTGCTCTGTCGCCCCTTCTTTGAGTGTCAGATTCTCGGGAGCCACCTTGCCATCTTTCTCTTTAGGGGTCACATCATTCGAGAATGTGGCTGTATAAGTCAGCGGTTTGTCAAACTCCACAACAAAATAATTCCTGAAATTCTCCGGCACACCGCCGCTGTTGCGGGTTGTGTAGCCCACCACCTTATTCTGTTCCGGAATCACCTTGATATAGCTGCCGCGGTCAAAGCCGTCGATCACCACAAACGAACTGTCATTCTCCGGAAACGTGAAGCGGAACATCGCCGCGCGTTCTGTCGGGGCGATCTCGGTCACCACATCATGGTCAGCCAGATAAACCTTGTAATAATAAGGCTTCGCCTCCTCCCCTTTGTGCGAGAACCAGCTCTGGCGCTCATCCTCTCTGAAAAGCGGCTTACCGGTAACCGGCATGATCGAGAACTGGCCGTAATCGTTTATCCACGGACTCGGCTGGTGTGTCTGCTTGAAACCGCGCAGCTTGTTGGCCGTGTACTGATACTGCCATCCGTCACCCATAGGCCCCGTCTGGGGAGTCCAGAAGTTCATTCCCCACGGACGCGCTATCGCCGGATAAGTGTTTCCCGTCGAAAGCTCGAATGTCGATTCCGAACCCATCAGGGGATTCACAAGATCAGCATAGTCCCGGCCCCCGTTTTCCGAAGCGGTCGCATTCACACAGGCCACGGCAACCACTCCGACGGCAGCCGCCATAGCAGCGCCTCCGATATATTTCTTTATATTCCTTTTCATCATCATTTCATGCTTTTAATGTGCGCCTGAACATGAACCGTTAAGTTACTCTGTAACACCCCACTCACTCGGCGACCCGCTCATTTCAAGCACCAGCTCTCCACCTTTCATAAGGTCGTCGTGAGTAAAAAACGGTTTGTCAAGCGTCTTCCCGTTAAGGCTCGCTCCTTTGATATATTTGTTGGCTTTCGAGAAATTCCTGGCCGTAACCGTAAACTTCTTCCCGCCTGGCAGATTGAACGATGCCGTCTCGAACATAGGCCGTCCTATCGAATAGACCGGTTCGCCCGGACAAACCTGATAGAAGCCCATCGCGTTCATCACCAGCCATGCGCTCATCTGGCCGCAGTCCTCATTACCCGACAAACCGTCTGGATCGTCGTGATACTGCTCCTGAAACACCCTGTCGATCAGTTCCTGTGTCTTCCAGGGCTGACCTGCGTAATTATACAGGTGTATGATATGGTGCGAAGGCTCGTTCCCCTGGGCATACTGACCGATCAGACCCGTAATGTCTGCCGATACCAGATCGCCCGTAAGTTCCGACGAAGCACTGAAAAGCGAGTCAAGCTTCTCGGTGAACTTCTCGCGTCCACCCATCAGACCGATCAGGCCGGACACATCCTGCGGCACAAACCAAGTCCACTGCCATGCGGTACCCTCGCAATAATCGTCGTTACGGTGATTTGATGCGTTGGGGCTGAACGGAACCCTCCAGCTTCCGTCGCTCATCACACCGCGCATGAAACGGGTCTCCCGATCGAAATACTTCTCATAGGCTTTGGCGAAACCGTCATATTTGGCCTGGGTCACCGTGTCGCCGGCGGCTTCTGCCAGTCGGGCTATGCACCAGTCGTCATAGGCATATTCAAGAGCCTTAGCCACCGATTCGTTTTCTTTGTCCGAAGGAATAAATCCAAGAGTGTTCTTATAATACTTTGCCATCGGCATCAGATGGGGAAGCACCTTCGGCGGACACGAGATACCGGCAGTATCATATTCGGCCGCGCGTACCGACGCCTTCAGAGCCTCTTTAACATCGAAACTGTTCTGCCCCTTCGCAACCGCATCGGCAAACAGCGAAGCCGCGTGATAACCTATCATCGTTCCCGTATAGTTGGCCGCAAGCTCCCATTTCGGAAGCACACCGCCCTCCTCTGCCTTCAGCAGCAGAGAGTTCAGGTATGCGTCATTCTGCTCCGGGGCAATTATCGTAAGCAACGGGTGCAGCGCGCGGAACGTATCCCATATCGAAAAAATCGTATATACCGGCTTGTCGGCGTCGCCCTGCTTTATCTTCCTGTCCATGCCGAGATAACGGCCGTCGGCATCAGTGAAAAGATTCGGAGATATCGCCGTGTGATACAGCGCCGTGTAGAATTTTGTCAGATCCTCGCTATCGGCGCTCTCAGGCACTTCTATTTTCGACAGATAATCGTTCCACGCCTCACGTGCGGCCTTGCGGGTTCCGTCAAAATCGAATCCGGCCATCTCGGCCTCGACATTTCCGCGGGCGCCGTCATAGTCAACCGCCGACACGCCCACCTTCACCAGAAGCTGCTCCCCCTCTTTCATCGGAGCGAACTGAAGCAGAGCTTTGCAACGCGCATACGGCCTCCCCTTGCTGTCGGTTATCGTGTCGGTAACCATCGTGTGGGTAAACGGCTTCGAGAACTTGGCATAGAAATATATCTGCTGGTCAAAAGCCCAGTGTTCGGTCATCTTCCAGCCCCTGATCTCAGTATCGCTCAACACCTCCAGTGCCATGTCGAGATTCGTCTGGCGCTGAATCGAATAATCCATGTCTATGATCATTCCGGCCTTGTCGGTGGCAGGGAATGTGAATCTGTGGAGAGCCACTCGCTTCGTGGCCGTCATCTCGGCTTTGATGCCGTAACGGTCAAGCTCCACGCTGTAATATCCCGGCTCTGCCGTTTCACGCTCATGCGAAAATGACGATGCGTAAGGCAAATTCTGAAGTGTGTTTGTCTGCCCCTCTATTATCTGGTCACCTACCGTCGGCATTATAAGCACATCGCCGTAGTCGGCACATCCCGTGCCGCTTACATGCGTGTGCGAGAATCCGTTGATAAGCGAATCGCCGTAATAGTAACCCGAGCAGGCATCCCACCCGTCGATGCGTGTATCTGGCGAAGGCTGTATCATCCCGTTGGGAACAACCGACCCCGGGAAAGTGTGTCCGTGACCTCCGGTGCCTATCATCGGGTCTACCCACGAGGCATAATCCGGCCCTGCCTTTGCATCGCTGCACGAATCAAACATCATCGCCGTCGATACAGTGACCAGCGCTGCAGCTGTGATAAATAAACTCTTCTTCATGATATGTTTCAATTTTTTCATTTTACTTCTTCAAGCGGGGCCATCTCAAACACAAGCTCACCCCCGTTCATAATCTCGGCATGCGTCACACTGCTGCGCGACAACGGCTTCCCGTTCAGGCTCACACTCTTCACATAACGGTTTTCAGCCGACAATTCCGGTGCCTTCACAACAAACTTCTTTCCGCCCCCTACATCGACCGTTGCCTTTCTGAACATCGGTACTCCAAGTTCATATTCTCCCCCGACCGGATTCACCGGATAGAACCCCAGCGCCGAGAAAACATACCAGGCCGACATCTGTCCGCAGTCATCATTACCGCATATCCCGTCAGGATCAGCCGTATAAAGATTGTTCATTATCTCATAGAGCCGGTCTGCCCCTTTCCAGCGGTTGTCTGTCATATTGTAGAGATATGCCGCGTGATGGCCCGGTTCATTTCCATGGGCATACTGCCCGAGCATACCGGTGCTGAAAATCGGCAGCTCTATATCCTCGTCCACATAACTGAACATGCTGTCGAGTTTAGCCTCGAAATGCTCCTTGCCACCCATCAGTTTCATCAGGCCGGGAAGGTCATGCTGCACAGAGAAAAGATACTGCCACGCGTTGCTCTCGCATATATCCTCCACATAAGCCTCATGCACAAAACCCTCCGGGAATTTCCCTTCGGCATCGCGGGGTTCAAAAAATCCGGTCGCCGGATTGAATGTGTTCGTATAATTCGCCGCACGGGTCATGAACTCGTCATAAATCTCCCGTTTGCCCAGTTTCAGGGCAAGCTGGGCTATGCAATAATCGTCAAACGCATACTCCAGAGTTTTCGACATCGACCAACCATCTTTACCCGAAGGCACATATCCCAGATTCATATAATCGTCAAGCTGACGGTAATCACCCTTTCTTGCTGTAGCCACACACAGGTCGAGAGCCTTTTCGGCATCCACCTTCCCTCCGATACCTTTCAGAATCGCGTCGACTATCACCGGCGCCGAATGATACCCTATCATCATATCCGTCTCTCCGCCCCACATGTTCCACACCGGCAGACGACCCAGCTGCAGTCCGAACTCAACAAGCGATTTCGCCATGTCGCCGGCACGCTCCGGATCAAGAACGGTAAACAGCGGGTGCGATGCACGGTATGTATCCCAAAGCGAGAAAGTAGAATAATTCGTCCAGCCCTCGGCATGATGAATCTTCCCGTCAGGGCCTGCATAATCACCGTTGACATCACAATAGACCGTGGGTGCAAGCATCGAGTGATAGAGAGCCGTATAAAACACCGTTTTGCGCTCCGAACGCACCTTCTCGTCGGCCAGATTGTCGGCATCCAGCTCTACCTTGCGCAACTCTTTGTTCCACTTGTCACGGGCATTCTCACGATAAACATCGAAATCATTCCCTAAGCCTTCCGCTTTCAGATTGGCAAGAGCGCCGGCCATTCCCGTAGGCGACAAAGCCGTCACCACCGTAAGCTGCTCTCCTTTGCCGGTCTGATAATCAAACGTGGCCACAGTGCCTGTTCCATCTTCTCCCCCATCGTTCTTTATCGGCGTGTGCTCATAGGCCACGCTGGCGAAAGGTTTTGAGAAACGGGTGGCAAAATACACCTTCTGATTGCGTGCCCAGCCGTCGGAATACCTGTATCCGGCCACTGTCACAGAGTCGATAACCTCTATGTGGCTGTCGGTAGTCCTGTCCCAGTTCATCGATTTGGCAAGATTCAGAATCACCGCGCATTCCCCCTCCGGAAAAGTGTAACGCTGCACTCCGCAACGCTCCGTTGCAGTCAGCTCCACATCTATGTCATAATCCGTAAGATGCACTTTATAAAATCCCGCCTTGGCCTCCTCGCTGCTGTGCGAGAACTTCGAATGCACCCCGAGCGGTTCTTCTCCCACTATAAGCGGACGCCGCACAGGCATAAACGAAACATCATACAGATCGCCCGCACCGGTGCCGCTGAGGTGAGTGTGCGAGAAACCGGCGATAGTGCTGTCAGGATAAAAATACCCCGAAATTCTGTCCCATCCGGGCAAACCGTTGTCCGGACTGAGCTGCACCATGCCGAATGGCACCTGAGCGCCCGGATAAGTGTTACCCGTAAAATCAGTGCCGATCATCGGATCCACAAACTCTGTCAAGTCTTCATCCGTTCCACACACTCGGCCGTCGCCACAGCTTCCGAGAGCCAGCGACAGCAACACACCGGCACCTGCCACAGCGGCAGTTCCGGCAAAAATCATCCCCGTTCCGTTAACACGCCGGGCAGCTTTGTTCGTTTTCAATCTATTTCAGGTTTAATATTCGTTCTTATAGCGCTTTAGTAAGTTATTCAGGTGTGAGCCAGCCCATTTCAAGGCATAATTTCTCTAGCAGCCACAAGCTTCAGGCAGTCGGTATCTGACCCGTCAGCAGACCGCACTACACAAAAACGCTATATTATACTACCTCAAACTCCGGTATCCACTTATCCATGTTCTATTAAAAAAACATAACAACAAAAACCGTGCCGTCATCCCCCACTGGCACGACTTCCGGACTAAAACCATATCCATCATGCCACCCTGCGAAAACTGTCAAGGCGACATGTCAGCATCTGACAGGCCGCCTTGACTGCTTTTTTGTAGAGTATTATCAGTAAGTAAGTGTTCAAATTTAATTTATACAATATGCGAGCTTGTTTTTTAGGCGATTCCGGTGCGCGGCGAAGGAGAATATGTTTATATTCGACTGAGCTGCAATCCGGAAGCGGCAAAAAAGAAGCCGCAGATTGTGTAAAAGATTTTCGTTCACTTGCTATCGGTTAAATTTTAACTCTTACTTATATTGAGCCATCTCGGCAGGCGAGACAGTTGCAATAAACGTTGAATGCTTGGCTACATCGGCAGCGGCCAGGTTCACATAAACCTTGGCGCTGCGTCCCAGCGATTCGCTGTTATAGCGTGTGGCATCAGTCAGCAGCAGATAGCTCATCACGATATCACCGGCCATTTCAACCAGATGACGTGCCATAAAGTCGGTGTAGACCGGATCATTGGTCTCATGAACAGCCTTCACAGCCTCATCATATTTCACAACCAGACCCTCCAGAATATTCTTCTGAGCCACGAACTCGTCAGAAATCTCCATCTGGGCATAGTCTGAAATCAGCTGGCTGTAAGTGCCGGTGAACACGTGGCGGATAGCGGCCACAACCTGAAGCTGAGTCGTACCCTCGTAGATCGACGTGATGCGCGCATCACGGTAAACACGTTCGCAGGCATAGTCCTTCATGAAGCCCGAGCCGCCATGAATCTGAATGCAGTCATAGGCATTCTGGTTGCAATATTCACTGGTCAGACCCTTTGCCAGAGGAGTGCAGGCATCGGCGAGTCTGTTATAGAGCTTCATCTCCTTACGCTCGTCAGCTGTCAGAGAGCGCTCGCGGGCGATATCCTCATAAGCCTTGTAAAGATCCACATAACGGGCAGTCTCATAAAGCAGACAACGTGAGGCATCGAGTTTAGCCTTCATAACCGAAAGAATCTCCTTCACTGCGGGGAACTCGATGATAGCCTTGCCAAACTGCTTGCGGTCTTTTGCATATGCCTCGGCCTCGCGATAGGCTATCTCGCTCACGCCTACGCTCTGGGCGGCGATACCCAGACGGGCACCGTTCATCAGAGCCATCACATATTTGATCAGACCCAGACGGCGAGAGCCGCAAAGCTCGGCCTTTGCGTTCTTGTAGACAAGCTCGCATGTGGGCGAACCCTTGATACCGAGCTTGTTTTCGATGCGACGCACATTAACGCCACCCTGACGCTTGTCATAGATAAACATCGACAGACCGCGGCCGTCTTTGGTGCCATCCTCCGAACGGGCCAGCACCAGGTGAATGTCAGCGTCACCGTTGGTGATAAAACGCTTCACACCATTGAGCAGCCATGTGCCGTCGGGCTGTTCGGTAGCTTTGAGCATAACCGACTGAAGGTCAGAACCGGCATCCGGCTCCGTCAAGTCCATCGACATGGTTTCTCCGGCACATACGCGCGGAATATAACGCTCACGCTGATCCTCCGAACCGAACTCATAGAGAGTCTCGGCGCAGTCCTGAAGACCCCACAGATTCTCAAAGCCTGTATCGGCGCGGCTAACGATGTCGGCTGCCATGATATAGGGAGTGATCGGGAAATTCAGGCCACCGAAACGGCGGGGCATCGCCATACCCATCAGACCGGCCTTGCGGCAGGCTTCAAGGTTCTCCTGTGTGCCGGGGGCATAGGTCACACGGCCGTCGGCTACTGTCGGGCCGTCATGGTCAACACCTTCGGCATTGTCGGCGATTGTGGTTCCACAAAGCTCACCTACAATTTCGAGCACGCGGTTATAGTTGTCCATAGCGTCGTCATGATTGAGCGGCGCATAGTCGAATTTTTCTGCATCAGCGAAATCACGCTCCTTCAAAGCAACTATTTTGCGCATCAGAGGATGCTGCAGATGAAGCTTCAGATCGGGATTGTCAGTATAAAAATTAGCCATGGCTTTCTGTTTTTACTTCGAATTTTTCTTGTAGTATTTGATGAGCTTCGGCACCACTTCCTCATAGTTGCCAGTAATTACATAATCGGCGATCGAGTTGATCGGGGCATTCGGATCATTGTTGATCGAGATGATGATCGAGCTCTCCTTCATGCCGGCGATATGCTGGATCTGACCCGAGAGTCCGCAGGCGATATAAAGTTTCGGACGAACTGTCACACCGGTCTGACCGATCTGGCGGGCATGCTCCGCATATCCGGCATCGACAGCCGCACGGGTTGCGCCCACTTCACCGCCAAGCACATTGGCAAGTTCAAAAAGCATGTCAAAACCCTCCTTGCTGCCAACTCCGTAACCTCCGGCAACAACAATCGGGGCACCCTTGATATTGATCTTCGATTTGGCGATATGACGGTCAAGAATCTCGACCACATAATCCTCAGGCTTCACAAAGAAATCAGCGTGAAGCGGCATAACCTCACCCTTGTAGTTGGGGTCGAGCACCTCTTTCTTCATCACACCCTCGCGCACCGTAGCCATCTGCGGACGGCATTCCGGGTTTACGATCGTTGCAACGATATTTCCGCCGAAGGCAGGACGGATCTGATAAAGCAGATTCTCATACTCCTTGCCGGTTTTCGGATCCTTGTGGTCGCCGATCTCCAGCGATGTGCAGTCTGCTGTCAGACCTGAGTGGAGAGCCGACGACACACGGGGGCCGAGGTCACGGCCTATGCACGTTGCGCCCATCAGGCAGATCTGAGGCTTGATCATCTTGAAAAGATTGATGAGCACTGCCGCATGCGGATTCGAGGTGTAAGGATAAAGACGGGCGTCTTCAACCTTATACACAACATCCGTTCCGTAAGGATAAAGCTGGTTCTCGATCCCCTCAAGTTTGTCGCCGATAACAAGCGCTTCAAGTTTCACGCCTAATTTGTCAGCGAGATGGCGGCCTTTGGTGAGGAGCTCAAGGCTCACATCGGCCACCTTTCCATCATCATATTCGCAATAAACGATAACGTTATTTTGACTTTTGATGTTATATTGATTCTCCATAGAGTTGTTTGTTTTGAAATAATGGATTAGCCGATAGTATGATTGGCGATAAGAGTCTTGATCAGATTCTCGATCTGCTCGTCATTGTTTTCGAGCTGAAGATTCTCTTTTGCCGTGAACACCACATTTTCGATCGCTTTCACTTTCGTGGGCGAGCCGGGCATTCCCACCTGTTCGGGATCAGCCTCTACAAAAGCCGCGCTCCATTCCTGAAGGTTCAGGCCCGGACGCTTGTCAACCAGAGCTTTCAGCTCATCCGAAAGCTTCTCTTTTTCCGAGGGGCTGACAGCATATTTATACTGCATCACACGCTTCGCATTGCGCGGACGGCAGTCGGGCGCCGAGCCGTTTACTGTCACAACCAGAGGCATCGGGGCTTTGACTGTCTCTACACCCGATTCGATGCGACGCAGAATTGTGGCTTTGCCGTCGGCTATGCTGATTATATCCTCTGCATATGTAACCTGGGGAAGGCCGAGTTTCTCGGCAACCTGAGGCCCTACCTGGGCGGTGTCGCCGTCAATGGCCTGACGTCCGCAAAGCACAATGTCGACCTTGCCCATTTTCTTGATTGCCTGGGCCAGTGAATATGAGGTGGCAAGTGTGTCGGCGCCTCCGAGAACACGGTCTGTGAGCACTATGCCGGTATCAGCTCCACGGAACATTGCCTCGCGGATAACCTCGGCGGCACGGGGCAGACCCATAGTCAGAATTGTTACTGTCGACCCGGGATTGGCGTCTTTCAGGCGCAGTGCCTGTTCCAGAGCGTTCAGGTCTTCAGGATTGAAGATGGCCGGCAGAGCCGCGCGATTGATAGTGCCATCTTCCTTCATAGCATCTTTTCCCACGTTGCGGGTGTCGGGCACCTGCTTGGCGAGAACAACGATGTTTAAACTCATAATGTTACTATTGGTAATTGGTTTATATTTTTCATTCAAGAACACATTTGTGGCGACAATTAGCTGCCGCCACGCAGTGCACACTCTACAGCATTGCAAAGATACTCAAAATCAGCCACCTCGCCAAATCTTTTTTCGCCAAATAAGCCGATCCGACACATCCGGTGCTGTTGCCCGGCGTTATCGCCGCCCTTTTATAACCGGTCGTGCGGCCTCATCCGCAGGCTGTCCTGTGGCTGTGCGGGGCCACCCTTCCTCATCCCAGTATATACGGTCAAGATACACCTTTCTACCCTCCTGCGGCGCCGATGCGTCAAACCCATGATAAAGCATCCAGTAGTTGCCGGCATCGTCTGTAACGAAATTGGCGTTATGCCCCGGCCCGATAACCTTCTCACTGCGGGAATGAATCACTGAGAAACCGTTATCCATGGCCCCGTTGCCCTCTTTGTCATAATAAGGGCCGAACAGATTCTCGGCTCGAGCAACCACAACACGGTAAGTGCTTCTCTCCCCCTCGCAACACGAGCCGGCCGATCCTACGAGATAATAGAACCCGTCATGTTTTATAATATTGGTGCCCTCGGTCAGAGTGCCGGCCACACGCTTCTTTTCCGCGCCCTGACGCACCGACAATCCGTCGTCGCTCAGTTCTATCCCATAGATTCCCCGGAAACTGCCCCAGAACAGATAACGCCGGCCGTCATCCTCTATATAAAACGGGTCAATGCTGTTCTGCACACCTATTTCGTTGCTTATAAAGAGCTTGCCATGATCCGTAAACGGCCCTTCGGGCTTATCCGACGACGCCACACCTATACCGCATTCCCATTCGCCTCCCCAACGCGATTTCGAATAATAAAGCACATACTTGTCCCCTATCTTCTGGATATCCGGAGCCCATATATTCCCGTCCGGCACCATCGTCGGGCGTCCTTCCCTTGTGAAGGCCGATCCCAGCAGAGTCCAGTCAACCAGATTCTCCGATCTGTAAACCGGAACAATCTCCTTCCCTTCGGTTGCGTAAAGATAATAGCTCCCGTCATCGGCCCTTATCACCGTCGGATCGGGAGCATTAACTCCGATAACCGGATTCCGGTAAACACCGCTGTCGGCCCATGCCGTCAACATAGATGCCGCAATGGCGGCGCTTATGATCAAACTTGATTTCAAACTGTTTTTAATCATGGCTTTACTTGATTGGTTAAGTATGCGTTAAATTTTAGCTTTTACTAATGAACAATGCCCATATCCCGGCGCAGTCGGTGATAGAATGATACCGAGCGGCCGGCATATGGGCAGTTTATTATCATGGCCTCACTTTTGAAGTGGGGTCAACGGAAATCATTTGCGGTTGGCCTCGACCCACTTGCGCGCGTTTATAAACGCATCGATCCATGGGGTCACCTCCTCACGACGGCGGTTTGCCGGATAGAATCCGCACTGCCACGGGAATATGGCACGCTCCAGATGAGGCATCATTGCCAGATGGCGTCCGTCGGCAGAAGCAAGCGCAGCCACAGCGCCGCGCGAGCCGTTGGGATTGGCCGGATAAGCCGCATAGCTGTAACGCGCCGCGATATTGTAGTCTTTCAGACTTCCGGGAATCATGAAACGGCCTTCACCGTGCGCCACCCAGATGCCAAGCTTCATTCCGGCCATCGAGCCGAGCATAACGCTGTTGTTGGCAGGTATGGTCACACCTACGAACTGCGACTCGAACTTATGCGACACATTGTGCTCCATTCTCACTCTCTTTGATGCCGGAATGTCAGAGTCGATTCCACCCTCATTGAGAAGACCAAGTTCTACCATAAGCTGACAACCGTTGCAGATACCCAGACTCAGAGTGTCGGCACGGTTATAGAACCGCCTGAGAGTCTCTTTGGCCGTATCGTTCCAGCGGAAACCGCTTGCCCACCCCTTTGCAGAGCCAAGCACATCGGAGTTCGAGAAACCGCCGCAGAACACAATCATGTTCACATCCTCAAGCTTCTCGCGCCCGCTCATAAGGTCGGTCATATGCACATCCTTGACATCGAAACCTGCCAGATAAAGCGAATATGCCATTTCTCGGTCACCGTTCACACCCTTTTCGCGGATAATCGCGGCACGCACACGACCGTCACCCTCCGGATGGCGGTAAGCGATGCCGCGCGAAGCCAGCGACCCGTCAAACGAGGCAGGCACTGCATAACGCAGCGGCTGCTTCTTGTAATTGCCGAAACGCAGACCGGCACATTCCGTTCCGCTCTGCATGCGGTCAAGCAGATACGACGGCTCAAACCACACATCGCGCAGATGGTCTATGCCCAGCAGACGCTCGTTGCCCATATGGTCGAGCATCAGCACACGCTCAGTCGACGGACGGCCCAGAATCCAGAATCTCACACCGGCGTCAGCCAGGGTTTTCTCCACAATCTTGCGCTTGGCGTCATCCACCTGGATAACCACTGCCGGATTCTCAGCGAAGAGAATCTTCACCAGATCAGTCTCGCCTGCCGCAACAAAACCTTCGGTCGAGATGTCGAGACCGCCGTCGGCATTGGCAAACACCATCTCAAGCAGAGTTGTAACCAGACCTCCGGCCGACACATCGTGCATGGCCAGCACACGGCGGTTTTTAACCAACGACTGAACGGCACCGAAAGCCCGGCTGAAATAACCGGCATCCTTCACCGTAGGGGCATCAGAGCCGATAGTGTTGAGAGTCTGGGCGAAAGCCGATCCTCCCAGACGCAGGCTGTCGGCAGAGAAATCAATATAGTAAAGCTCTGAATTTTTCTTTTTCTGAAGCACCGGAGTCACCGTGTTGCGCACATCCGAAGTCTCTCCGGCCGCCGAGATAATCACAGTGCCGGGTGCGAACACCTTGTCTTCGCCATACTTCTGGGTCATCGACAGCGAATCCTTACCCGTCGGTATGTTGATGCCGAGAGCGCATGCGAAATCGCTGCACGCCTCTACCGCCTTGTAAAGAGCGGCATCCTCTCCGGCATTCTTGCAAGGCCACATCCAGTTGGCACTCAGGCTCACACTCTTGAGACCATTTTTCAGCGGTGCGCCAACAATATTTGTAAGCGCTTCGGCCACAGCGATAACCGAACCTTTGGCAGAATCGGCAAGCGCAACCTGAGGGGCATGGCCGATCGACGTCGCGATACCGGAGCGTCCCGTATAATCCAGCGCCACAACACCGCAGTCGCTCAGAGGCAGCTGAATCTCACCCTGACACTGCTGGCGCGCCACACGGCCTGTCACAGAGCGGTCAACTTTGTTGGTAAGCCAGTCCTTGCAGGCCACAGCCTCAAGCGACAGCACTCCGCTCACATATTCCGCAATCTTACCTTCATCATACTCCGGAGCCTTATAAGTGACCTCCACCGTATTGTCACGCATCACCGTCTTCGGAGAGTTGCCGAACATATCGGCCATCTCCAGGTCGATAGGCTTGCGCCCCTTGTGGTCTGAGAACACAAAACGCTTGTCGCCTGTGGTCTCGCCCACCACATACATCGGGGCACGCTCACGCTGCGCCACTCGCTCCACGTAAGGTATATCAGCAGCATCCACAACCATACCCATGCGCTCCTGGCTCTCGTTACCGACAATCTCTTTAGCCGAAAGCGTCTTGTCGCCTACCGGAAGAGCATCTATGTCGATATGGCCGCCGGTCTCCTCAACTAACTCCGAAAGTGCGTTCAGATGGCCGCCGGCGCCATGGTCGTGAATCGAGACAACCGGATTTGAATCTCCCTCGGCAAGCGCGCGGATCACATTGGCCACACGCTTCTGCATCTCCGGATTGGCACGCTGCACCGCATTAAGCTCGATGGCATTGGCATACTGTCCGGTCTCGACCGAGCTGACAGCTCCGCCACCCATACCGATGCGGTAATTGTCGCCACCCATAACCACCACCTTCTCGCCCGGAACAGGAGTACCCTTGATAGCGTCTTTCTTGGCGGCGAAACCAACTCCGCCGGCAAGCATGATAACCTTGTCATAGGCATACATCCGCCCGTTCTCGTCATGCTCGAAAGTGAGCAGCGAACCACAGATCAGCGGCTGGCCGAACTTGTTTCCGAAATCCGAAGCCCCGTTCGAAGCCTTGATAAGAATCTCGGCAGGGGTCTGGTAAAGCCAAACTCGCGGATTCATCATCAACTCCCAGTTGTGAGCCTCGCTGAGACGGGGATACGATGTCATGTAGACAGCCGTTCCCGCAATCGGAAGCGAAGCACGGCCTCCGCCCAGACGGTCACGGATTTCACCACCCGTTCCCGTAGCGGCTCCGTTAAACGGCTCCACCGTAGTGGGGAAATTATGTGTCTCGGCCTTGAGCGAGATCACCGTGTCAACATCCTTGACCTTGAAATAGTCAGGACGGTCGGGATTCACCGGATAGAACTGGTCTACCGTAGGGCCTTCTACAAATGCAACATTGTCTTTATAGGCCGATACCAGACTGTTCGGATTCTCCTGCGACGTGCGTTTTATCAGCTTGAACAGCGACATTGGCTTTTCCTCGCCGTCAACAATGAATGTGCCGTTGAAAATCTTGTGACGGCAATGCTCCGAATTCACCTGCGAGAAACCGAACACCTCAGAATCGGTCAGTGGACGGCCCAGTTTCTTTGACAGCCCGTCGAGATAAGCTTCCTCTTCCTGGCTCAGAGCCAGACCTTCCGACAGGTTATACTCGTGGATATCGTTTATTTTCACGATGGCCTCAGGCTTGCGGTCAATTGTGAACACACGGCTGTTGAGCCCGTCATAGAGGCGCGACAGCATCTTGTCAAACACCGGTTCCACGCCGTCGGCAACCTTCTCGAACTGCTCTATGCGGGTAATGCCGCTCAGGCCCATATTCTGGGCTATCTCCACGGCATTGGTGCTCCATGGTGTTATCATCTCTCGGCGGGGGCCTATGAAACGGCCCTTTACAGAGGTGGCACTAAGGGGTTTCGCTTCTGAGAACGCCCACATTAATTTCTCTTTTTCGCTCTGGTCAAGGCGGTGGTCAGTTTCAACGGCATAGAATGTCGAACTGCCTTTTTTGAAAAATTGAACCATGAAGTTAACGGGTGGAGATTAATATTTGTTTGAAATTTATTTAGAATTCATAATCAACGCAGGCACGGGCCTCTTTATGCCCTGCCAGCAGACCGGCGGCGGCAACATGATCGGGATGAGCGGCATAGACCGCGACATCGGCCATAGTGTCGACAACCGCTGTCAGAACCACATCCCACTCTTCAGAAGGATTCTCATTGATTCCCACCTCCATCGAGCGGAGCACATCGATCTTTTCAGGCAATGCCAACAGTGCCTCCTTGAACGAGGCCGCAACTTTGCGACGCTCATCCGCAGTGCCGCTCAGTTTGAATGCAACTATATGTTTTACCATCTTTATATGTTTTAGGCTTCCTGAGCCGGATCATTTATTTCGCATAAAGTTTCTCACGTGTGGCGGCAACCTTCTCGTCGGTGATATAATCGTCATACTCCATCATCTTGTCGATAATGCCGCCGGGAGTAAGCTCTATTATACGGTTGCAGACCGTCTGGATAAACTCATGGTCGTGCGACGACAGCAGGATGTTGCCCTTGAACGACTGCAACGTATTGTTGAACGCCTGTATCGACTCCAGATCAAGATGGTTCGTAGGCGAGTCAAGCACCATCGTATTGGCGTTACGCAGCATCATACGGGCTATCATGCAACGCATCTTCTCTCCTCCCGAAAGCACAGAAGCCTTTTTCAGAACCTCCTCGCCTGAGAAAAGCATCTTGCCCAGGAATCCTTTCAGATATATCTCGCTCGAATCGTCCGAGAACTGGCAGAGCCAGTCAACCAGATTCATGTCGGTGTTGAAAAACTCTGAATTGTCAAGAGGCAGATATGCGGTGGTGATAGTCTGTCCCCAGTCATATGTGCCGCTGTCTGCCTTACGGTTGCCGTTGATAATCTCGAACAGGGCCGTCATGGCTCGCGGATCATGACTGAGAAACGCCACCTTGTCACCCTTCTCGATCTGGAAATTCACATCCTTGAACAGCACCTCGCCGTCGACCGAAGCCGAAAGCCCGTGAACCTCAAGAATCTTGTTTCCCGGTTCGCGCTCGGGTGTGAAAATAATTCCGGGATAGCGGCGCGACGACGGCTGAATCTCCTCTATATTGAGTTTCTCAAGCATCTTCTTGCGCGAGGTTGTCTGCTTCGACTTGGCCACATTGGCGCTGAAACGCTGTATGAATTCAAGCAGCTCCTTACGCTTCTCCTCGGCCTTCTTGTTCTGCTGTTGCTGCTGACGCAGGGCAAGCTGCGACGACTCATACCAGAAGCTGTAGTTTCCGGCAAACAGTTTCACCTTGTTGAAATCGATATCGAGTGTATGTGTGCACACCGAGTCAAGGAAATGGCGGTCGTGCGACACAACCAATACCGTGTTCTCAAACTTTGAAAGATAATCTTCAAGCCATGCAACCGTCTCAAGGTCAAGGTCATTGGTAGGCTCGTCAAGAAGCAGGTTATCGGGATTGCCGAACAAGGCCTTGGCAAGAAGCACACGCACCTTCTCGTTACCCGAAAGATCCCGCATAAGCATATAATGGCGGTCTTCCCTGATTCCGAGACCACTCAGCAGAGCCGCGGCATCCGATTCGGCGTTCCACCCTTCAAGCTCTGCGAACTTCTCTTCAAGCTCCGAAGCCCTGATACCGTCGGCATCCGTGAAATCCTCTTTGGCATAAAGAGCGTCTTTTTCCTGCATTATGTCCCACAGCACAGTGTGACCCTGCAGCACTGTGTTCATAACAGTGCAATCGTCAAACTTGAAGTGGTCCTGGTCAAGCACACTCATTCGCTCCCCCGGGCCCATGCTCACCGTTCCGTGTGTCGGACTCAGCTGGTCAGAGAGAATACGCATAAGTGTCGACTTTCCCGCGCCGTTGGCACCGATTATGCCATAGCAGTTGCCTGGGGTGAATTTCAGATTTACATCCTGAAAAAGAACTCTTTTACCGAACTGGATACCTAAATTGTTGACAGCTATCATTTCTTGGATTTCAGCTTTCTGTTTCAGCTCCGGCCCAATGCCGAAGCTACGATTTGAATATTATTGATTGTGATTGGTTTCTAATTCACGCACCGACACGGCATCATCGCTGCCCCACCGGTATATTTTGCCGCAAAGGTACGAAAAATCCGTCAATCATCAGCCATGCGCCACCCCCAAAATCCCGCCAGAACTTTCACAAAATCATAACCTACTCTCAACTGGCA
>CAMWTV010000008.1 GCA_947177215.1 uncultured Muribaculaceae bacterium | reverse complement strand
ACAGATGCACTTCGAGCGGATTTCCTCCGGGGGTCTCCACATCGGCCTGGAACGCCACCAGCCCGTTGACCGTGCCGAAATAAAGGCGTCCGTCGGAGGCACAGAGCGACGAGGCGAAATTGAACTGGTTCTCGGGCAGCCCGTCGGCCACGGTGAAATGACGCCGGTGGCCGGAATCAAGGTCGATGTTGAAAAGCCCTTTCGAGGTGCTCACCCAGATTTTTCCGGCGGCATCGCCGACGATGCTGCATATCGTGCCGAGCTCATTTGGATTATCTCCGAACTGCCTGACTTTCAGGCTTCCCCGCTCTACTACATGGAGGCCTCCGTTGTTGGTGCCCACGAGCACATTTCCAACACTGTCTTCATAAAGCGCCGTGATGTAGCGGTCGCGCAGACCCTCGGTCTCGTCCTCGTCGGAGATATCCCACCCCTGCACCTCTCCTGTCTGCCCGTCGATACGGAAAAGGCCGTTGTTGACCGTTCCGACCCACAGGCTGCCGGCGCTGTCGACAATCATGCAGTAAACAAAGTCATATTCCAGCACGGGGTAATTAACAGGCACAAAAGCATCGGTGTCGGGATCAAACCACCGCAACCCGTGGGTGGTGCCGATCCACAGCCTGCGCTCCCCGTCGGGACGAAGCTGGCTGACGATGCTGAACACGGCATTGCTCCCCAGCCCTGAGGCCCCGGCCATATACTGGCGGACGCTCCCCGTAGCGGTGTTGTAACAGAACAGGCCGTTGCGGAACGAACCTATCCACACCTCATGCTTCAGGGGGTCATGATAAAGCTCATGCACGTTTATGCCCAGCTGCGGGATGCGGTCAAACACGTCGATATGGTGTGTGGCCACATCCATTATGTTGATGCCGCCGTCTTCGGTGGCAAGCCAGAGAGTGCCTGGCGAAGGCTCTACGATGCGCCTCACCGCCTTGCCTCTGAGCGACCGGCTGTCGTAGCCCGGCGCTATCCAGTGAAAACGTGTATAATCGTTGCGGAGCAGGTTCACACCGCCGAAATAGGTGCCTATCCATATGTTTCCGCACCGGTCGGGAACAATGCAGTAGATGGCGTTGTCGTTAAGTTTGTGATGGTTCACCAGATCCTGACGCAGCCCGTCGACATGGCCTGTGGCCGGATCGATCACGTTCAGGCCGATCTCAGTGCCGACCCATATCAGGCCGTTGTTGTCCTGGGCGATAGCCCTGACGGTGCCGTTGGTAAGTTGCGGCACATCATAGATTGTGCGCTTGCCGGTGGCGCGGTCGAGACACATCACCCCCTTGCCGTTGCGCCCTATCCACATGCGCCCCTCGCGGTCGAAAAACAGCGGCACAATGTCGTCGAAACCCATCAGGAAGTCGGAATAGAGGTCTCTGTCCATGAATGTGGCGGTTCTTATCGCCTGATCATACCATGCTATCGACTTGTTTGTGGCCACATAAACCTGATTTTCAGGCGACACGGCCAGCCCGACGATATAACCGTCGTCTTGCCGCGGCATGTTTCTGAAAGTCCGGCTGCCGGGGGTGAGGATGCGCAGGGTGGATCCGCCGAGCACTATGGAGCCGTCGGCCGTCTCGACAATGCGCCCAACTCTCTCGCCGTCGACATTGTAGTTCTTGAAATTGTCGGTTGCCGGCAGATAACGGCATATCCCCTTCTCGGTGCCGACCCAGATGTTGTCGTTGGAATCGACCAGAAGCCTGAGCACGAAATTGTGACTCAGCGATGTGGTGTCGCCGGGAATGTGACAGTAGTTTGTGAAGGAATAGCCGTCGTAGCAGGCCAGACCGTTGCGTGTGCCTATCCACAGGCGCCCCATGCGGTCAAACGCCATGGCCTCGACCTGCTGGTGAGGCAGCCCGTCGGCGCTCTTTATGTGCGTGAAATAATAATCTTTATGGGCGCCGACAGCCCCCTGCGCGCCTACGGCACTCACAAAAGCTATCAGCGCCGCAATAATAAGCGCGAGAACGCCTGGGCGCATTTCTGTCACATTCCGGTTCATTATCTCACATCAGGAGTCATTTTACAAGAAACTTAACATGCTCTCTGCGGCCGCCGGCCATCTGTATCTCAGCCACGGCGAGCCACCCCGATCCGGGGAGGCTCACTGTGGCGTGATTGCCGTTGCCTGCCTCCGACGCCACCATGGCGCCTGAAACAGAGTAGACCTTTACATTCTCTATCACCGAGCCGGCGCAGATGTCGAGCTGCCCGCCGTCGATGCTCACCGCCACCGGTGTGTTGCCGGCCTCAGGGGCTTGCACCCCTGCGCCACCGTCGCCGTTGAGGCGGAACTCGGGCCAGCTCCACGACTGGCGGCTTTCGGTCTCGGCTATCTTCTCGAGAACAAGCTCTGTGTCGCGACGGTCGCGGATCTCGATATTGCATCGCATCAGCTTGTCGACCGGCGGCTTGTCATAGCCCAGAACCTTCCAGGGCACGGCCAGCTCCAAGTCATAATAGTTGCGGCTGGGAAGAGCCACGAAATTCACACCCTCGGGTGTGTCGGAGGTTGTCCACTTGTTGTTTCCGCCTGCCGAGAACTCAAGCTCGCCGTTGACATTGAGAAACATTCTGAACATTCCGGTCTGGGGATAGGTGTCGCAGCAGTTTTCCAGATCAAGATAGAGGAAAATGCCGTCGTTGTCGATCTTGTCGGTGTGGATGGTGCGGTCGATGACACGGGCGTAGAAATAGAGGTTCTCGTTGTCGTAGAGAAAATCCATCGTGGCACGGTTGCGGGTTGTAACACCCATGAACACCTGCTGGGCGTTTTTCACCGTCCAGTTCTCGCCCTGGCATGACCCGTCGATTTTCGGGGTGCCGAAATTGGCCTCGAACCCCTTCATGGCATATCCCTTCATGACATTGATGCGGCTTCCCTGGCGGGCCTCACCTATCGAGGAGACGGCGAAAACCGTGCCGTTGTCGATAACAGCTACCGAGTTCCAGAATCCATGGCTGTTTTTAGGCACACTGAACGGCTGTGTGATAGCCTTGAAATTGCGGGCGTCGGCATCGCCTACAGCCACAAACATGTCGAACTGCTCGAGGTCGAAAATGTCGGGTCTGTCGTGGTTGCCCTGCCACGAGGCTATGGTTTCGCCGCTCTTGAGCTTGCGGATATACGGAGCCGCCGAAACAGCCTGCTTGTCGGCGCTGTTGGCGAAGATCATGTTGCGGTTGGGGCTGTTGGCGTCGACCCATGTCTGCCAGTTGTTCTCAAGCGAGCAACGCATGGTGGTGGCACGGAAATTGTTGTATCCCGGGTGGCCGTTGTCCTCGACAATCACCACGATCTCGCCGGCATCGGTTATGATGGCCGAAGGCATTCCGTCGCGGGAGCCGGCACGGAAACAAACCCTGTCGGGCTCGCTCCAACTCACTCCGCCGTCGAAGCTGCGGCTTACGGAGATCTCCTGCTCGTTCGACTGGGTGAAGGGGCCTTCGTTGGCGAAATAACAGTGAATCTCGCCCGAAGGCAGCTCAAGGAACGAGGGTTCCCAGCAGCCGTCCTCAAACGTGTGATGGGCGTCGTAGACGAATATCGGATCGCTCCATGTCTTGCCGTTGTCGGTGCTGCGCAACACCCTGATTCCGAACAGGCGATCTTCGCTGTATGGTGCCTTCGGACGCGGATTGTAACCCACAATGATGGTGCCGTCGGTGAGCTGGATCAGGTCGGGCACGGCGATGGGCAGATCCCAGGTGCCGCGGATAATAAGCTCGGGCGAGCTCCACACTTTTCCCTCGTCAAGGCTATAGCTCACCGAGATGCCTCCTCCGCTCTCGGCAACCGCCATCAGGCGGCCGTCGTGAAGCTGGATCAGACGCGAATAACCGCCCGAAGGAAACACCTCTTTCTGCGAGCTTATGTCCCAGAATATTCTTGATCCCTCATAAGGCTCGTGACTGCGCGCCGAAACGCCCAGTGAACCTGAAAGCAGCAGCGACGCCGCCATACATATTATTGATTTCTGCATCAGAATGTTTTGATTATGACAGTTACAAATATACGATTTTTTTTGGTTACACCTGACATTTCACCGTAATCCCGTCCTGACACTCCTGACGAGAGTCAAGGACGGGATCTCAGTCGGCATCAATTATTTCAGGGTTACGGTGACCTTGCACACCGACTCCACCTTGATTTCAGGATCGGCCTCAGAAACGGTCACGAAACGGTAGGTGACAGGCGAGCTGAAATCGACCGCGGTGACTCCCGACTGCTGCACCGCATCGCCGATATAAGGGGTTTCATTGTCGGCATAAAGGGTGAATTCGGGCACGAGCGCCGTCAGGTCGGTTCCGGCCGGAAGCTCCATGTTGATTTCATAATAGCTGTAATCATACTCGGTGCGGTCAATCTTCCCGCTTACCCCCGCCAGCTTGAAGGTCTTGAACTCTCCGTAGTTGAGCGTGTGCAGACGGTAGTTGCGCACAGACCCTTCGTTAGAGCGTGTCACAATGTCGAGAGGGGCGGCGAGATTATATTTCGTGTTGCTGTTGAACAGCTCGCCGTTTACAGTGATCTCGGTCGTTACCGAGGGGATGTAGAATTTCAGCTTCTGCTGCAGCGAGACAGCCGGAGTTGAAGTCTTGTAACGGATTTTGCGCGGCAGCGGCAACATCCAGTCGGCATCGGTAACCTGAGTGGCGAACACCTCGTCGTAAAGCACCTGTGGAGCCGAGATTTTCTCGATCTCGGTAACATCGTCGATTACCTTTACAAACACCGAACATGTGTCTGACAGCAGCGACCGGCCTGCGTCGGCATGATTGGTTGCCACACACACCACCTTGTAGATGCCGGGGGTGGTGTATGAATAGGTCATCACGCCTTTGTTGACCACAAGGCCATAGTTGCTCTGCTCGCGCAGCTCATAGTCATGATCCACATCGCCGGTGTAGACAACCACATTGTCGGCGCTTCCGGCAAAGTGCAGGGTCATAGACTCGTTGATGGCCAGCACCGGTTTGTCAATGTCAATAACTGCCACCGGCTGCGTTGCCTTCTCGTCGTCGCACGCGGCCAGCGCCAGAGCAGCCGCGATTACCGGAAAAATATATCGTTTCATTTTGTTTTTCACTCTAAATTAATAGTCATGGATAATCAATAGCCGGGGTTCTGGGTAACCACTCCGTTCGACACGTCGATCTCTGTCTGCGGAATCGGGAACACCTCATTGATACCCTCGCGGAAATAAAGGCCACGCTTGTTCGAGCGGTTCTCGGCAAAAGTTTTCAGACACTCCTTGGCACGCCCCTGGCGCACGATGTCGAAGAATCGGTCCCACTCGAAAGCCAGCTCGCGCTCGCGCTCTGTCCATATCTGGTTGCGGAGATAGCCATATCCGCCTCCGACATAAAGTGTGGTGCCGTTGTTTATCTTGTTGACAACAGCCTTGTTGCTGTTGATCTGCTCGAGCGCCTCGGCGCCGTGACCGCACTCGTTGAGCGCCTCGGCATACATCAGCACTACTTCGGGATAACGGATCAGACGGCGGTTCTTGTCGCTGTCGCCTTTATATACGGGGCGGTCTTTGCGCGGAATATACCATTTCAGCGACAGGATGCGGCCCGAACCGATCTCGGTGTTGTCAAGGTCGGGCAGTGTCTCGTGATGGCCTATCGTGAAGTTTTTGCGGATATCCGACTCAAACAGTTTCTGGGTTATATCGCTGTCGGCCCAGATCTGCGACTCAACGCTCTGGAAATCGGAATAGATTCCGGTTCCCTCGTTTGTATCGCCGGTGGTGCCGTCGCCCGACTCCTTGAACACGATCTCGAATACCGAAGCCGAACAGAACTCGCCATGGCTGTAGAACTGCTGGTCGTAGGTGATAGCCGTGTTGTATGAATCGCGATATTCAAGCGAATATGCGTTCGAGAGCTTGGGGCATTCGGTGTCGGGCCCTTCATAGGGGTCTGACTTGCTGTTAAGCTCCTGAGGCTTGAACCATAGACGCTTGCGTATCGATTCCCACTCCTCGGTGTTGCCCTCGGCATCGGTGTAGCGGGCCGGATAGTCAAGCATCTGGCCAAGTGTGAACGAGTTCCCCTTCACGAAATAACCGCCCATTTCAGCGAGCTGCTCCCATTTTTCAGAGAATTCGCCCGGCACAGCCTGATACATCAGCACCTTCATGAGCAGCGCTGCAGCCGAGCCGGCGCCGGCCTTGCCCGAATCAGACCCTGTAAAGCGGTTGGGCAGCATTATCACCGCCTCGCGCAGATCTTTCTCGATATAGGCATAGCACTCTTCGCGGGTGCTGCGGGGAATGACCAGATTGTCGACAGTCTCGATCTCGGGACGGATAGGAACTCCGCCGAATGTCTTGACCAGATTGAAATAGAAGAACGCACGCAGAAATTTGGCCTGGGCCAGAATCTCGCGCACCTCGCGGTAACGCGCGTAGTCGT
Organism: uncultured Muribaculaceae bacterium; assembly: GCA_947177215.1. Lineage (GTDB taxonomy): Bacteria > Bacteroidota > Bacteroidia > Bacteroidales > Muribaculaceae > UBA7173. Next base: position 21,815 of record CAMWTV010000008.1, on the reverse strand, counting down.
TCGACGATATGACCACCCGGTGTGCGTTGGCGATCACCTGATTCGCACGGTGAATACCCTTGTAATTGATTTTCCACCGGTCGAGAATCAGCGGATTAGAGGTGTTGAAACGGAAATGCACAAGTTGCCCCATATGCGAGGCCAGGCCTTCGTCGGCACCTATCACATTGTCGCCGAGCGCCTCGCCGAAACGCCAGTCGGAGTTGTTGAACGCATCTGTCTGCAGAATGTCGTAGGTGGCGTTAAGCGCCGACTGAAGTTTATAGCGTGTGTCGTAATAATTGGCATCGGTGCTGTTGCCGAGCACCTCCTGGTCAAGAAAATCGTTGCATCCGGTCAGCACTGCCGAACCGGCAACGGCAGCAGCCATAACCGCCGCCACACTCAATGACTTGAATATATATGTTTTTTTCATGATTACTTTCCACTTAGTGTTAGAAACCTAATTTAAGGCCGAAGGTAAACGAGCGGGCCTGCGGATAGTTACCGTGGTCAACACCCATGTTGAGGTTGTTGCCTTCTGTGCCGCTCACTTTACCCACCTCGGGGTCGAAACCGTCATATTTCGTGAATGTCAGCAGGTTGTAGGCCGTAGCCGACAGCGTGAGGCTTGAAAGACCGGCCTTCGAGATCATGGCCTGGGGGAAAGTGTAGGAGAATCTCACCTCTTTCAGGCGCAGATAGCTGCCGTCTTTCACGAAGAAGTCGCTTGAGCGGAAATTGCGCGCGGCGTCGTTCGGGTCAAGGTCAGGCACCTCGTTGTTCAGGTTCAGCGGGAAGAAGGCGCGGTTGTCGGCAACCTGTCCCGACCAGTGTTTGTCGCGCAGGTCGGCGTAGACGTTGCCCGCTGCGGCGTTATACAGATAGTAGTCCATCACGTTGAAGATCTTGTTGCCGGTCTGTCCCTGGAAGAAAAGGCTTAGGCCGAAACCGTCATACTGCAGGTTGATGGGCACGCCGAACACGAAATCAGGCAGCGGAGAGCCGAGATATGTGCGGTCTTCGGCGGTTATCTTGCCGTCGCCGTTCAGATCCTTGAACCTGAAGTCGCCCACGCGTGTGGTCTGTTCCGAGTCCATCTTGCCCGGTTCATACTGGGCGCTGGCGCGAACCTCGTCGTAGGTCTGGAAAATGCCGTCGGTGACATAGCCGAAGAAGCTGCCGATGGGGCGTCCCACCGCTGTTTTGGTCACATAGTCGACAATGCTGCCCTCTTTGAGGTATGAGCCGTAGATGGGTTCGTTGCCGGTGCCGAGCGAAGTGACCTCGTTCTTTATCCACGAAAGGTTGAACCCTACGTCGAATGTGAACTTGCCGAATGTGCGGCGATAGGTTACCTGGGTCTCCACGCCATAGTTCTTTACCGATCCGGCATTTGTCATCGGGTCGGCATTTGTCATCAGGCCGGCACTTGTCATCTGGTTGGAGTCAAACCCGGCAGAAGGCACGGTCGGCACTGCCAGAAGCATGTCGGTGGTGCGCTTGTCGAAATATTCGATGCCGAAAAGCAGGGTGTTGTTCAGGAAAGCGAAATCAAGTCCGGCGTTGTAGGTCTCGGTCTTTTCCCACTTAATGTCATCGTTGCCGATGGTCAGCGCCGTGGCGCCGGGCTGAAGCACATGCGAGCCCTGTCCGTAGGCATAGTTGAGCTGCGAGGTCAGATAGGTGTATCGGGCCAGCTCGTCGATGCGGTTGTTACCGAGCTTACCCCAGCCCAGGCGCAGTTTACCAAGGCTCATCCATGTCTGGTCGCGCAGGAAGGGTTCTGACGAGAATTTCCATCCCAGCGAAACCGAAGGGAAATAGCCCCAGCGGTTGTTGCGGGCGAACTTCGACGATCCGTCCATACGGATATTGGCCTGAAGCAGATAACGGTCAAGGACATTGTAGTTTACACGGCCGATAAGACCCACGGCTGTCCATTTGCGGTCAAGGCCATAGGTTTTGTCGCCGGTGAAACCGCTCGACAGATACCACTGCGAGGGATCGTTAGAGGGTGTGCCTCGTTTGGTCGACTCCTGTGTCGAGAACTTGTAGCCCTCGGCAGTCTGGCCGACAAGGGCGGTGACAGAGTGCGCCGCATTGTTCCAGTTGAATGTGAGAAGGTTGTTGATCTCCCACTTGTCGGTCTGGGTCTTGTATTTGTAAACCGTCGTAAGATCGGTCATCAGGAAGTCAGATTCCAGCGCATCGACCTCGGTGAAGCGGTTGGTTGTTTCGGGAGTGGTGTAATACGACACCTTGAACTGGTAGTTGAACCAGCGCCAGTTGGCCGAAAGGGTCAGGTTCATGTCTGCGCGGTCGCGTTTGAGATTGCGGTGATAGCGGTCGATCTGAGCCAGGGGGTGATCTTCTGACCAATAACCCTTTGAGTTGTAGGTCATCACCATCGGACTCTGATAGAGGGCCCGTTTCAGCACCGACTCGCTCCCTTCGGGGATGAGATCGCGGTTCTCGTTTGAATATGACAGGTTCGCGATGAGGTCGAGCCAGGGGGTGATGCGCTGCTGTATGTTCATGCGCGCGTTGAAACGCTGGTAGTCAGACGATTTCACTATACCTTTCTCATTGAAATAGCTGCCGCTGACCATGAATTTGGTGTTGTCGTTTCCGCCGCTCACAGCCACGTTATACTGCTGTTTGATGCCGGTGCGCGAAATGGCGTCCCACCAGTTGGCCGGCGAATTGGCGCGTATGGTGTCGACAAGAAATTTCTTGTGGTCGTCGAAACTGTAGGAGCCGTCGGGGTTCTTGGTCTGATATTTTCTGCCGTCGGCCGAATAGAGCGAGGTGCCGTTGATGTAGTCGAGCATCATGGCATAGTCCTCGGTTTCCATCACATCGATGGTTTTCCATGGATTTGAAAATCCCACATACCCGTCGAATGTAACCGAGACTTTACCTTTCTCACCACCCTTTGTGGTGATGGCAACCACACCGTTGGCGGCGCGGGCACCATAGACGGCCGATGAGGCGGCATCCTTGAAAATCTCGATATTGGCAATGTCGTTGGGGTTGATGTGGGTGATATCGTCGACAATGAAACCGTCGACCACATAGAGGGGGTCGGCGTCATTGATTGTGCCCGTTCCGCGGATCTTGATCGTGGTGGCTCCGCCCGGGGCACCGCTGTTCTGAATGATGTTCACACCCGAAGCCTTACCCTGCAGGGCCTGCAGAGCCGACGACACCGGAACATCATTGATTTCTTTACCCGACACAGACGAGATCGATCCCGTTATGTCGCTCTTGCGCTGCACTCCGTAACCGATCACCACCACCTCGTCGAGCATCGCCGACGTGGCTTTCATCTCCACATCAATGCGGCTGCGGCCGTCGACAGCGATCTCCTGCGGATCATATCCTATCGAAGTGAACACAAGGGTTGATTTTGCCGGAACTGTAATGGTGTAGTTTCCGTCGATGTCGGTGGCCACACCGGTCGATGTGCCTTTGGCCATGACTGTGGCGCCGATCAGCGGCTCGTTTTCAGCCGGATCGGTCACTGTGCCGGAAACCGTTATGTTCTGTGCGGCAAGACTTAAATTTACGGCCGATAGCAGAAATAGCACTAAAAGCCTTGTGAAATATTTCTTACACATATTTGCAAAATGGTTTTCTGGGGGGAGAGTGCAGAGACTTAAGGTTAAGCTCCTGGTTGGTTAAAGGGAGGTGGAGATATGGAGGGAGAAAAACTCCCGGCGAAGATAACCCCCGCCGGGAGTTTTTTTGTGTCAGGTGGTCAGCAGCGCTGACCTGACTGTTTTATCTTACGATGAGCTTGGCGGTGTAGTTGCCGTTGGCTGTGGCCACGCTGACCATATAAACGCCTGAGCCGAGACCGTTCACGTTGACGGTGTTGTTTTCAGGTTCGGTAACCGCCTTGACCTGAACACCGGCCATGTTGTAGACACGCACTTCCTTTACAGGCACCTCGATGTCGACGCGGAAGCTCTCGACTGCCGGATTGGGATAGAGCGCCAGAGTAACGTCGCTGATAGAGATAGCCTTCACAGCCTCTTCACCGGCGATCTCGCTGCGGGTGCGGAACTCGATCTTCATGGCCTCTTCATCCTGCTTGGGGTCGTAGCCTTCCTTGCGGTAGTGGTAGATGTAAAGCTGGTTGGTAACCGACGATGTGAACATCAGGTCGCCGTTGAAGTTGCGCAGGCAGTAAACCTTGTCGCCGTTAGAGTCGATGTCGCTCACGATAACGGGCACACCGTCGGGAGAGTCGAGGCGGCAGAGCTTGGTGTCGGTGGCACCGGTTCCGTCCATGTTGCCTTCGTTCCACCAGTAGAGCGAGCCGCCCACAACGATAGCTTCCTTGACCCAGTTTGCTCCTGTGCCGGGAGCGAAGTCATACTGGAGCCATACTTTCTCGCCGTCGTAGCAATAAAGCTCGCCGCCGTAGTTGCCTTCCTTATTGGCATCGAAGCCCGATGCCGCGCAGAAGATGTAAACGCCGTCGAGCACAGCACCCGGATCGGGGAACGACTGGTTGTCTTGTGTGGGCTCGTTCACATTGATGTCGAACACACGGAAGTTGCCGGGCTCGCAGTTTGTAACGCCAAGCTCGCAGCCGAGAATGCCGTTGTTGCCGCGGAAGATAACCTCGCCGTTGTAAAGCTCTCCGACGCATGTCACGCCGCCGCCGATGCCGATGCCGTTGTCAGCCTTTGCCGGATTGGTGTCGGCAATGATATATGTGCCGGCTTCGGTGCCGTCAGACGCCCACGGTTCGTTGCCGTGCTCCTCGTCCCAGGCCTTGAAAAACACTTTCTCGTTATAGAAATTCTTCATGTGTGCCAGAGCCGGGCCGTTGGTCGAACCTTCAGGCTTGCCGTTGGCAACCTCGAGGTTGATATCCTTTACAAGATATGTGCCCTCTTCGGTGCCGTCGGTAACCCACAGCTCAACGCCGTGTGTCACACCGTCCTTGTCTGATTCCTCAGCTTTGAAGAACACCTTGCGGCCTACACGACACACAGGGCCCCATTTGTTATCGGCCTCTTCCTGTCCGGGATAGTTGCAGTCAACCTCCTTGACCAGACGTGTGCCCTCTTCCGTGCCGTCGGTTATCCACAGCCACTGCTGAGGTGACGAAGCTGCGTTCTCGCTGTCGAATGTGGTGGCGAAGAAAATCAGGTTGTTCTCGTCCATCTGGCAGAAGCCTATAGGATTCGAGCTTTCAAGCTCATGGATATCCTTGACCATGTATGTGCCCTCTTCCGTACCGTCGGAGATCCACAGCTCATGACCATACTCGCCGTCGTCGGCCGAGAAGACCACGCGGTCGTTGAAACGGGTTATATACTGGATGTTGGATGTTGCCAGACCTGGATTGATATCTTTCACCATGCGGGTGCCGGCAGGTGTGCCGTCGCTTACCCAGAGTTCTTCGCCATGCTCCTGGTCGGTTGCCTGGAAATATGCGAGCCATCCCTTCTCGGGCGAACCGGCAACAACGAGGTTTTTCTGCTCGTCAAGATGTTTTGTCTGGCTCAGATTCACCGTAACGCCTGCGGGCAGCAGAGCTGTCATCCCTTCGGGAAGATTCTGGGCTGTGATTCCTGCCGAACATACCAGAGCGGCAGAAAGGAGTAAAGATTGTTTTTTCATGTTAATAAATTAAAGATTAATAAATCAGTCTTTCTTATGGTATCCTTCCGGAGCGCGGGGCCTGACGCGGCGCTATCTCCGGAAGGAAATCTGTAAGTTTCAGCGCCCGGCACGCTCGCCAAGCATTTTTTCCACCTCTTTCTTGGCTTGCGAACGGTCTTTCGCAAAGATTGCCTTGATTCGGTCCATATCGAATTTCTTCGCGCGGTCATAGGTGTAGATGCCGTTTTTCTCAAGCTCCACATCCACAATCTGTGTATAGCAGAACCCCGCTATATGGTCGAGACTGAGCACAACGTTAACCTGGTCTTCCAGACGGCGGTAATATTCCTCGAGTGTGCGGGGAGGGGCACCATAACCCCAGAAAGCCTCTTCGGCAGCCACCTCGGGCGCATCCATCTTCTTGTTCCACTGAATGCCGCCGAACTCGTCGATAACATAGCATTCGCCTTTATACGGAGCGCTGTGGGGCTTGTGGTTCACATAGGGATAACCGTTCTCGTCAAGACGCAACTGGTCATAGAGCGCCACCGGATCCTGAGTATAGGTGTGCTCGGCATAGATGTCGGTGAAACCGGCATGATAGCCGCCGCTTACGGTCACAACCGGACGTGTGCGGTCAAGGTTCTTGGTCAGGAAATAGAGGTCGTTGCTCAGACGGGCACGCTGGCCGTCGACATCAGGAATCCAGGTCTCGTTGAGGGGCGACCATGCAATCAGCGAGGTCACGTTATAGTCGCGGTCAAGACATTCGTGCCACTCGGCCAGCAGGTTACGTGCGGCCACCTTGTCAGTCCAGTTCATGCCCCAGCTTGCCGATTCTCCCCATGTGAGATAGCCGAGTTTGTCGGCCCAGTAGAAATAACGCGGCTCGAACACCTTCTGGTGCAGTCGGGCGCCGTTGAAACCGGCATCCTTGGCGAGTTCTATATCGCGGCGCAGCTGATCGTCGGTCGGAGCCGTCCATTGCCCGTCGGGATAATAGCCCTGGTCAAGCACCAGACGCTGGTAATAAGGCTCGTTATTGAGATAGAACACCTTGCCGCGAAGTTCGGCCTTACGCATGCCGGCATACGACACAACCTTGTCGAGAACCTCTCCCTGAGGCCCGGTCACCGTAAACTCTATGTCGTAGAGGAATGGCGATTCGGGGCTCCATGTCTTCACATTCTTGATCGGAGCGGTGATAAAAGTGTTGTTGCTTGCGTTTATCTGCTTGTCGCTCACCACCTTTTTGCCGTCCATCACCTTTATGCGCAGCTTGGCGTCACGGTCAAGGTCATAAAACTGCGGTTCAAACACAAACTGGCTGTTGTCAAGGTCGGGAGTGATGCGGCAGCTTTTCAGGCCGCCGGGATTCAGCGCCTCGAGCCACACTGTCTGCCAGATTCCGGTAACACGGGTGTAAAGACACTCGTAAGAGTTGAGTCGGCGCGACTGTTTGCCGCCGGTCTGCTGCCACGAGCGCACATCGTCCTCGACATACACAACGAGATCGGCCTGTTTGCCAGGCTCTACGGCCGAGGTTATATCTACGCCGAACGATGCTCCTCCGCCGTAATGGGTGAAAAGCGATTTCCCGTTAACGAAAATCTCGGCGCGGTAGTCGACACCGCCGAAATTGAGCATCACGCGCTTGCCCTTCCAGTCGCCCGGAATGTCAAGCTTGCGGTGATACCACATGGCATTGATGAAATCGGTGTGCCCCACACCTGAAAGCGGACTCTCCGGACAGAAAGGCACTGTTATATGATCTTTGAATCCTTCCGACACCTGAAGATCCTGCTCCTTGCCGCTTTTTCCGAAATCGAAACGGTAAGTCCAGTCGTCACCGTTAAGGTTGACCCATTCGCTGCGTTCAAACTGCGGACGGGGATATTCCGGACGGGGAACAGAAGCTGTCTCCGCGGCCGACACATTTCCCGCGACCGACATCAGCAACAAGCCAAGAGGCAACAATTGTTTTTTCATGATTATAGCAGTTAACAAATTTTTTGTGTTGCAAATGTACGCTTCACGCACCCCCGGGTGAGAGTAAAAATGTGTTTTTGTGTAGCACAGATGTCTATTTCTGTCCCACACAAGCCATTTTTACCACACTTTAGACAATGTTACCTGCATTTGACACAATTTAGCGCATCTATATAAAAGCAAACGCCTACCTTTGCATCAGACAACGGAAACACCTGCAAAAAGGAGTCCGTAAAACAACAGAATCAGCATAACCAAAAAAACGACAACCCATGAAAATCAAACCTACCGCCGCGATGCTCATGTTGCTCGCTCCCGCAATTTTCACCTCCGCAGGCTGCACTTCGAAACAGAGTCAGAGCACCACGGCCGACAAGGAAGAGATCTTCTTCGCCGATCCGACCATATATGCCGAAAACGGTAAATTCTATCTTACCGGCACACGCGCAGGCAACCCGCAGGGATTCGTGCTTCTCGAATCTGACGACCTCGAGAACTGGTCGCCCGCGCGTCCCGACAGCATGATCCTCACAAAGGGTAACGGAGTCTATGGCGACAAGGGGTTCTGGGCTCCGCAGATCATGAAACACAACGGCAAATATCTGTTTGCCTACACCGCCAACGAGCAGACCGTGCTTGCCGCCGCCAACAGCGTGAACGGCACATATACACAGGCCAAGGCCGATCCGATCGACGGATCGGAGAAAAACATCGACCCGTTTATCTTTGTCGACGACGACGGCCGCAGCTATCTCTATCACGTGAGGTTCGACAACGGAAACTTTCTGTGGGTAGGCGAATTCGACCCGGCCACAGGCAAGATAAAAGAGGGCACACTGCAGCGCTGCTTCAAGAACGACCAGCCGTGGGAAGACACCGGAGCTTATGAGAGCGCCCCGATAATGGAAGGCCCGACTCTGGTGAAACTCGACGGAACATATTATCTCTTCTATTCAGCCAACCATTTCATGAGCGAGGACTATGCCGTGGGCTACGCCACCGCCCCGTCGCCGACAGGCCCGTGGACAAAGAACCCGGCAAACCCCATCATAAGCCGTAAGATAGTGGGCGAGAAAGGTTCGGGCCACGGCGACATATTCACCGACGCCGACGGGAAGATGCGCTACGTATATCACGTGCACTACTCCGACTCGGTTGTATCACCCCGCCGCACACGAATAGTAGATCTGAATCTCGAAAAAGACACGGCCACCGGCCTCTACAACATAACAGCCGACCCGGCATCAGTCATACGCCCCGTGCGCCACTGAATAGCCCGGACGGCCAGAAGGAAACAGTTTCAAAGGTAAAAAACACACTTCAAGGTTAATATATTCTGCCCCCGACTGCAATGGCAGATCAATAATGATGAAAGGTTAGTATTAGGCCGCCGCTCTGCCGGAATCGTCCGGCAGAGCGGTGTGTATATATACGCATCAGTCTGGTCAACGGCCCGGCTTCCCGGCGCAGACGGCACACAGCCCCTGCACCACATAGTTTACGGAGTGCGCCTCGAAACCCTCGGGCAGACATATCGGAGGCACCCCCATATTGTCGAAACAGAAGGTGCGGCCACAAGCGGTGCAGCGGAAATGGGGATGCCTGTCGTCGTGGCGGTCATGACATCCGGCAGAGCAGCACACCTCATATTTCACCGCTCCCGAACCGTCGTCAACAGCATGCAGCAGCCCTTTGTCGGCCAACAGCGACAGACTGCGGTTTATCGACGAGCGGTCGACCGTCTCAAGCCGCTGTTCTATCTCCTGCGACGACACCGGCCTCCGGGCCTCGCTGATGGTTTTCAGCACCAGAAGCCTGACCGGCGACGGGCGCACCCCTGCCCCCGCCATAAGCTTTTCATATTCGTGAGATGTCATAAAGCCATTTTTTTTCTTTAACGGCAAATTTATCTATTTTTTCTGACTCGCAAAGCCATAAGGGTCATTATAACTGTCAAAAGCGTTATCCCCGTGTCGGCAAACACTGCCGCCCATAGCGTGGCTATGCCCAGCGTGCCCAGCACCATGACCAGAAGCTTCACCCCGATGGCGACTCCGGCATTGATCCCAACAACCGCACGCACCTTGCGCGCCAGCCTCACAACAGCCGCCAAAGGTTCCAGACCGTTGCCTGTCAGCACCGCATCGGCACTCTCGACAGCCACATCCGTGCCTCCGTGCCCTATGGCGATACCGACATCGGCGGCGGCGAGCGAAGGCGCGTCGTTTATGCCGTCGCCGACAAATACAACCGTGCGACCGCTGTTTCTGAGCCTGTTCACAGCCTCATGCTTGTCGCCGGGGAGCATATGGCCCCGCCAGCCGTCGACCCCGGCCATAGCGGCCACACGCCGCACAGCCTCGTCGCGGTCGCCCGACAATATCTCTATATGCCTGATTCCGAGCCCGTGCAGATCACCCACAACCGATTCCACACCGGGCCTCAGAGTGTCATCGAGCCATATCACCCCGGCAAAAACGCCATCAACAGCCACACACACCTCAGAAGAGCCTGCGGCCTGAATATCAGGCATGTCTACACCCTTCTGCGCCATGAGCATGCGCGATCCGGCAACCACCGCATGCCCGTCGACCCGACCTTCAATGCCATGTGCAACCGTCACCACATCGACGGCAGGAGCATATGTGCCGGCAGCCTCCACCACAGCTCTTGCCAGCGGATGCGAGCTTTGAGAATCGAGCGCCGCCGCCAGTCTGAGCACCTCGCCCTCAGAAAATCCCCCTGTGGCATGCACTCCGCCGACATGGAATTTTCCGGTGGTAATGGTTCCTGTCTTGTCAAGCAGCAGCGTGTCGGCCCCGCGAAGGGCGTCAAGATAGCGGCTCCCCTTGAAAAGCACTCCAAGCCGCGAGGCGTTGCCGATAGCCGCGAAATAACTCAGCGGCACACTCACCACAAGCGCGCACGGACATGAGCACACAAGCAGAATCAGCGACCTGTCGAGCCACATGCGCCAGTCGAACACCCCTCCGGCCGCCACACTCCAGAGCCATGCGGCCAGAAACAGCCCTGCCGAGGCTATCATCACAGCCGGCGTGTACCATCTCGTTATGCGCCGCAGCATTGTCTCGGCATTCGACTTCCCTGCCGCCGCCTCCTCGATCATAGCCATTATGCGGTTCATATGGCTGTCGGCATACAGGCGAGTGACACGCACCCTCGCCTCGCGGTCAACGGCAATGGCGCCGGAGCTGACCTCATCGCCTTTCACAGTAGCCACAGGCACACTCTCGCCTGTAATGGCCGAGTTGTCAAACAGCACAGGGGTGTCGCACTCGCACACACCGTCGGCCGCCACCCTCTCGCCAGGCCTGACTACCATCACATCGCCGGGCCTCAGATCCTGCGGTCTGATGCCTGCAATGGTCTGGGCGTCACGTTCCACCCTAACCTCATCGGGCATCCCAGAGAGCAGCGAGCGGATCCGCCCGCGAGCCTTGTCCGAAGCCGAAGCCTCGAGTTTCTCGCCCAAGGAGTAGAACAGCAGCACGGCCACCCCCTCGGGATACTCGCCTATGGCGAAAGCTCCGGCACACGCCAACACCATCAACGAGAATTCGTTGAAGAAATCTCCCTTCAGCCAAGCCCTTACAGTCTCGCGGGCCGCACCCGCCCCCACAGGCATCAGTGCGAGCAGGTACCATGCAGCCTCCGCAAACCGGCCTCCCGCAGCGGCAAACAGACCGAAATGCCCGGCAAGCAGACCGGCCACAAGCATCGCCAGTGAAACCAGCTCGTTACGGTAGCCTCCGATGCCTGAATGACTGTGTGAGTGTGAATGGCTGTGAGAGCAGCCGCAACATCCGTGACTATGTGTGTCCTTATTCATAACTATCTGTTTTTACAAAACAAAATTACACCGAAAAGTCTGCATAAGTTAGGCGTAAACAGACCAGCTTTCATAAAAAACCGTTAACTTTGCGCCCGGTTTATCCTAACTGTACAACATTCAAGGCATTTATGAACAAGGGATTGTTTGCATTGGCCATGGGCACGTTCGCCCTTGGCATATCTGAATTTGTGATGATGGGGATTCTTGGAGAGATGGCCTCGGCCATGGGGGTATCGGTATCTGAAGCCGGCCTTTTCATCACCGCCTACGCCTCAGGGGTATGCGTCGGCGCCCCCGCCCTCCTTTTCGCGCGCAAGATCCCCCTGAAGCGGCTTATGATGCTCCTGGCGGCTATTATAACTGTCGGCAATCTTGTGGCCGCTATCGCGCCGTCATACTGGACTTTCTTCGCCGCCCGTTTTATATCAGGGCTGCCCCACGGTGCTTATTTCGGTGTCGGCGCCATAGTGGCTCGAAAGCTCTCGGCCCCGGGCAAGGAGTCGAGCGCCGTGGCCATAATGATAGCCGGCATGACCGTGGCAACCCTTGCAGGCGTGCCTGCCGGAACATTCATCAGCAACGCGGTGTCATGGCGCATCACCTTCGTCATCGTGTCTGTGTCAGGCGCCCTGACTTTCATGGCGATAAGAAAATGGATTCCGCAGCTCACCGGGCTTGAAGACCGTGGATTCAAGGGGCAGTTCCATTTCATGAAAACCCTTCCGCCATGGCTGATTTTCGGAGGCGTTATATTCGGTCAGATCGGAATCTACTGCTGGTACAGCTACATCGATCCGCAACTCACCGAAGTGGCCCGCTTCCCGGCCTCGGCGCTGTCATGGCTCATGATTCTCGCCGGATTCGGCATGTTTGCCGGCAACCTCATAGCCGGCCGCCTGAGCGACCGCTTCAAGCCTTCGGCGGTAGGAGCATGGGTGCAGGGGGCGGCTATACCAGTGCTCGTGCTGTTCTACTTCTTCGGAAACATACAGTGGGCGGCGGCCATACTGCTCACACTCGGAACTGCGGCGCTCTTCGGCTCAGGAAGCCCCCTGCAGTCGGATATTGTGGGATATTGCCGCGGTGGCGAGATGCTCGGCGCAGCCTGCATCCAGATAGCCTACAACGCCGGAAACGCGATCGCCGCATGGATAGGCAGTGCGGTTATCGGCGCAGGCTACGGTTACGACACGACATCGGTCATAGGCCTTCCGCTCATTCTCGCCGGATGCAGCCTGCTGTTTGTGCTCTATCACCGCTATGAGCGTTCAGAGCGCCAGCACTGACATTATCTCACAAAACGGGCCGATCCGCCGTTCCAGCACACTACATACATCCCTGCGGGAAGTGCCGACACACTGATCTCGGCAGCCACGGCGCCGTGCCACACAGTCTGTCCGGCGGCATTCCAGACAGTGACATCCCCCTTGGGCAGGCTCCCCTCGCCACAGCGGAACCGCAGCATCCCTTCGGCAGGCGAATACGTGACCATATATTCCATCTCGGCACCGGTCTCGGCCACACCGTCGGTGTCGCGACGTGCATCCTTTTCCAGAAGCCACTGGCGGGTCGGTTTATCAACATTCTGGCTGTCGTTAGTCCAGCTGATAACCGGAGTGCCGTCAGTTGCAGCTCCCCCCGAATTATTCCATGCCAGCGATGTCTTGCGGTTCACAAGAGCATAACAGCCACCCTTGAGCGGCACAGGCTGCCACTCCTGGGCCTGATCGCCGCCATCCTGCTCCCTCAGGGCAAGCTGCGATCCGGTCTGATAAGCGCCTCCGCGACCGGATTTCTGGGCCACATCGGTTATTGCCATGCCGTTGGCGCGGTTTAAGATTCTGTACCATCCGTCGCCACACCCGTCAAGCACCCAGTGCTGCGATTCCCGCTCCTCATCCCTGCGGTTCACTACCAGCACATCGCCGTCGGCATCGGCGTGAAGACCGCTGCCGTAGTTGGTGAGCAGATAATAAGCTTCAGCATCGCCTCTGAACACCATGGTTGGCACCGAAGCCTGCCCGTCGCCGCGCGCGGCGCTCGCGAAGGTGTCGGTGAGATATTCCACATGGTCGGATATGAACTTCTTCAGATAGGCTATGCCCTGCGAGTAGGTGCTGAACAGCACAAGCTCGTTATAGACATGGCTGTTTATCGGCCAGCTGGCAAAATTAAGCTTCTGCGACTGCTCGATCCTGGCGGCCACATCGTCGATATATCCCTTGACATGATCTTCGATTCCAGCCTCCACAAGCTGCTGCCATGTGCGGTTTATAAGCTCTACAAACCATGGATCCTGCCACATGCGGTTCACCCATATCTTGGTCAGATCATCGCCGAAACCCTTGTTCACCATCAGTTCACGCGACACATCGCCCACGCGGTCGCAATTGTTGAACGCTATGTCATAATCCCAAAGCGGCCCCCAGTAGAACCGGTCGTCACCCTTCTGCTTATACATGTATGTGCTCCAGAAACAGTCTACGTTGCCTGTCAGCTCCGAAGCCACATACCAGCTTGCAAGCGTCAGAGAATCTACATACTGTCGGTAGCCAGCGTCGGGATCAGTGAAATTGTCGGAGAAAAGTGCATTCTCGAACTTGTTCATGTGGTTGCGGATATACTCTATCTGGCGCTTGTCGATGATCTTGTCGTCAGGCGATTTTATCGTGACCTTCACCCCGCGTGCGGTGGTGAAATAGGCCGGTTCGCTGTCGGCGAAGCCGTCAACCTCAAGGAAATAGCCTCCCGAAATGTCGGAATCGTCGGTCATCGGATCTTCCTGTTCGATGATATCCACACGCTTCTCCCTGACCTCCATCTGGTCTGAAATCTGATAATTACCCAGATATGAGCCGTTTACAACCAGATCGACAAACTGCGCGGCCGCCGTGAAAGGCTGCCCTGCAAACTCGCCTATGCAAGCCGCCACGGCATTGCGTATCAGAGTCTTGTCAGCATGATTCGCCAGCAGTGTCCAGCTCTTGGCTTTGGCCCTGTCGGGGCCTAAGAATTCCTGCTTTTTATCGAATTTTATGCGGTATGGTTTCTTTTCGAGCCCCCACGTCGAGTTGCCGCGCCCTCTTATGCCGAGGGCGTCATAAACCTTTATGCCGTCGGCATCTACATAACGAAGTGTAGCTCTGATATAATCCTCCTTGCTCGTTATCGGAGCATTGTTTTCGGTCTCCACATAGACAGTAGGCAGATCGGAAAGCTGCGGGTAGTCATCGGCCATACATGCGGCCGGGACTAAGGCCGACAGCGCCGCTAATGTAGCCCGCGCCACACGGCTGAAAATGTAATTCATGGTAATGGTTTATTATTGTTTTTCAAGATTTTATCGAGCACGTCTCACACGCTTTTCAACAGCGATAAGAGCAAAAGTGACAAGCCCCATGACAATGAAAAGCAAAGTCTGTGCAGCTATTATCACGTTGCCGAAAGCAGCCCCTGTCGTAAGGAACTCGCTGTGGCTAAGGCCTGACGGCGCATCGCCTGTAATAAAAAGCCCAAGGCCGAAAAGCATGGTTGTCTGGTAAGGGCCTATGCCGCCGTTCGACGGAATCCCCATCGAGATGCTTGTAAGCACGAAACACACAAGCACTATCAGCAGACCGTTTTCGTCAAGAAGCCGGTCGGTAAACTCAAACGAATGAAATGCAATCTCAAGCTGAAGGAAATAACATCCCCATATAGCCACCGTGAGGCCGAGCCACTGGAACTTGCCTCGCATTCTGGCTATCGCCGCGAAGCCATCCCACAATCCGGAAAGAAATCCCTTGACCTTTCTGACCAACGCATTGTCGCTGCGGCTTAGAAGACGCCATAACGCAAAAGCCAGAGCGGCCACGGCCACCCACGTCCAGGGCGACGTCACAATGCCGAGAATCCTCCGGTATGCCTCAGGATAGGCTCGCAGAAACTCTGTGAGCGGCCCGCTGGCAACAACAAACGTAAACACGGTCAGCAACAGCACCGTGACAAGATCGGCGAAACGGTCGGCTATCATCGAGCCGAACACCGTGGGGAAGGGTGCTTTCTGGCGATACGAAACATAGCCCGTGCGCCACACCTCGCCGAGGCGGGGAAAAACAAGATTGACCGCATATGTGCCGAAAATGCTGTAAAGCAACACATGCACAGGAGCCTTGATGCCCGACGCGCGCAGCTGGATGCCCCACCTGAGACCGCGGAACACCATAGGCATAAGCCCCATGACACACATGAGGCCTATCCATCGGAAATCGCAGTCGCGGCGGATAACCCCCATCATTTCACCGAAATCTATGTCGCGGAACATCACGACACACAATCCCGCGCTGACCGCCAGCGGAATCAGGAATCGGACTAACTGCGTAAGCAACCGATCTTTTCCCGGATGAACGTCATTCGTCTCCCCTTTTCTTATATTTCTGGTAGATACCGGCATTCGGATTTAGTTTTGACTGTCTGTTTCTAATCTCTGCAAAGATACTGATTCTTCTCCATTAGTTGCCTATCATCATGCTCAAAATCAACAACAGAGAGACCGCGGCATTCACCAATTGCGCAAAATTAACAAAAACAATTGCCTCTGACGCTGAAAATCATTAAATTTGTGAATCCCAACAGAGACGTTCAAACAGTTATGAAGAGCAGAAAGCAAATGGCCGAAAATCCGCTGAAATTTTCCGAGCTTACCGTAATACGCGGCGTATCGGAGAATTACAGCCATCTCGGGCAAGACTATATCCTTTCACATCTTACTTCTGATCCCGAGCCTCTCTACTCTGATGAAGCGCGACGCTTCGACGGCCACACAATGATTATCTGCGTCAAGGGAAACCTGCGCATAACCATCGACCTCGACACCATGGTGGTGCCCGAAATGTCGCTGGTATTCGTGGCGCCCGACAGAGTGTTTCAGCCAATCGAATGGATCGGTCAGGAGCATGAGGCTTACATTCTATTCATATCCAACAAATTCGCCAGCGATCTGAATATCGACCTCAACGCCATAAACACCAACATATTCACTTCGGCGAAATCTGTCATGCCACTGTCGGAAGACAAAACAGAGCTGCTGATCAGATATTTCGAGATGCTTCACAGCATAGCCTCCAGACAAAACCGATATAACCGGCACATAGCAAAAGCACTGATGTCGGCGGCGGCATATCAGATCATGGCATTCGGAGAAGAAACGCATCCGGGAGAAGTCTCACGAAAGCCGCAGTCGCGCAAACTCACATATGTCAAGACATTCCTCCGTCTGGTGCGCACCCACCACAGGCAGGAACGCTCGATCGGATTTTATGCCGA
Organism: uncultured Muribaculaceae bacterium; assembly: GCA_947177215.1. Lineage (GTDB taxonomy): Bacteria > Bacteroidota > Bacteroidia > Bacteroidales > Muribaculaceae > UBA7173. The sequence continues at coordinate 5,065 of CAMWTV010000008.1, read as the reverse complement.
CCGGATGTTTATCTCGCCGAAATATCTGTCGCTGATAATCAAGGAAGCCACAGGGAGGTCAGCCGCCGAATGGATCGACCAGTATGTGATTCAGGAAGCGAAAAACCTGTTGCGCTACTCCGGAAAAAACGTGCAGCAGGTGGCCTACGACCTCAACTTCACCAACCAGTCATCGTTCGGAAAATACTTCAAACATCTTACAGGCATGTCGCCCACCCAGTTCCAGAACCAGTGACAGCCACCTCCCATCGCCGGGTTTACCGACAAGGCCGCACAATTCCCGCATCATGCAGGTTGCGCCTGACCTGAGCCATAAACGCCTCGACATTTTCCCCGCGCGCCTCAGCCACCCTGAGCGCAACCTCGTTGATTGTCACCGCCGAATCATCGGTCTCCACAAGCAACCGGTCGGCCGGAATGCTTCTTGCCGCCACGGCATTAAACCTGTAGCCCAACGATATATAATTTCTTGAACGCAGCCGCACGAACTGACGGGCCTCCTCTTCTCCCCCGCGGAACCCGTGCCAGATCCACGCCTGACGCAGTTGTGCAGGCTTGAATTCACGCTCCATCCCCCTGCACGAAGCCATAATGCGATGGCTGCTTCTCACAACATGGAGCACAAGCGGCTTGCCCACACGCTCGCTGATTCTGACATGCTCGCACAACACACGCTCCTGAATCTGCATATCCCCTCCCCTCAGCGCATCCAGACCCGTCTCGCCCACAGCCACTACCTGCGGCAGTCCCGCAAGCCGCGCGACCTCGGCCACACGCCGTTGCAGATCATCACACGATGCCCCTGCGGTTTCCCACGGATGCACTCCCACCGAGAAAACACCGTCAACACCGGTGTCAATCCACCTGCCGACCTCTTCAGGAGTTCCGCTCAACACCGCAGTCGCAGCCCGTTCGGCCACATGGCAATGCGCATCAGTCAGATCCATATCCGGTTGCATTTCAAGGCACTGGGTCATATCCGCTTCCTCCCCACGGGTGACAACGCAGAATTCGGCGCAACGTAAGCCATACCCCTCTCACCGGGCCGTGACGTCTCAGAGCCTCTATCGCATATTGAGAGCATGTAGGGGTGAATCGGCAGCTGCGCGGAAGAAGAGGCGAGATGGCACCGCGGTAAAACCACACCGGAATCTCAAGCGCTCTGGCAACAAGCCTTGAAAAAAGATTCATTCTATTGTCGGGGAATTGGCTCCGGACTCAGCAGAAGGGAATATGCGGTCAAGAAGACGCCGCATGGACTTCTCTATGCGGGCATACGGCTCCATGGAGTTGGAAATATAGATAAACGCGATGTCGACAGGCACCTCTCTCGCCGCCATAACGGCATCATTGCGGTTAAGGCGGTATGCCTCACGCACCCTGCGGCGCGCGGTAACACGGTCGACAGCGTGGCGCAACCGCTTCTTCGGCACTGTTATCATGAACTGCACGGCAGCACCCCGCTCACGCCCCGCATTCTCGGCCCATACGGCCCGCAACGGATATGCCATCGCAGTGCGCGTACAGCCTGTGTCGCCGAACAGCCTGTCGACGGCGACTTTGGCGCATAGTTTATGCTCCTTTCCGAGCGTGTACCGCTTCATGACCAAAGTGGGTATTAAGGCTCTCAGGCTGGCGCCTCACACTTGTTGTGCTCTTTCAGAAAGAGATCGAGAGCCGCTGTGATCGAAGGTGATTTGGGATTGGGCGCCTCAAGATCGAGACGCAGACCGGCCGCAGCCACTGCCTTTGCAGTAGACGCGCCGAAACACCCTATCTGGATGTCGCCCTGCTTGAAATCAGGAAAATTCTTCATGAGAGAATCAATTCCGGCAGGCGAGAAAAACAGCAGCATGTCATAGTCAAACGGCTCGTCGGGAGTGAAATCGTTGCTGACGGTGCGATACATCACAGCCTTGGTATAATTGATTTTAGCCTTGTCGAGCAGATCGGCGTTGGCCGTGTCCTTGTGCACGTCTGAAACCGCATAAAGATAGTTTTCCTTGTTATGCTTGCTCAGGAAAGGCATCAGATCATCAAGCTTACCGGTGCTGCCATGAAAAATCTTGCGCTTGCGGTAAACGATATATTTCTGGAGATACAGGGCAATCGACTCTGTGGTGCAGAAATATTTCATGGTGTCAGGTATGTTTATGCGCATCTCCTCACACAGGCGGAAGAAATGGTCAATGGCAGTGCGGGCTGTAAAGATGACAGCTGTGAAATCGCTGATATTGATTTTCTGCTGACGGAATTCGCGGGCGCTGAGTCCTTCAACCTTTATAAACGGACGGAACACCACTTCCACACCATAACGCGCGGCAATATCGTAGTAAGGAGATTTTTCCGAAGTCGGCTTGGGCTGAGAAACAAGAATTTTCTTTACGTTCACTTTCTGATTCAGTTCAGGTTTACACATATTTCCCTGGCCAAAAAGCATGCTGTTATGACCGGTATTATTTCAAGAGTGCAAAGGTACAAAATAAAATAGAGTAAAGATGGTAAATTGTGGTAAAAAATTCTAAAACCCTTCGATATATAACAGATCCGCGACAAAACGTAAAGCACTCCGGCGGCCACAAGCATAATACCTGACAGCGACGGATAGAACAGCGACACAAGCGTAGGAACCGCCAGCGCCACCCCCAGCAGAATCTGAGAAGCATTGAGGCCCCGCCTGAGTAGCCCCGCGTTCACCCGGTCGGCAAACACATAGCCCAAAGTAAGACACCCCGTCAGGCCGAAAAGATAAAATCCCCCCGACAATGCCGACAATGCCAGCACCGTAACCGTAAGACGGTGCCCGTCGGAAACCGGCTCCGTACCGCCCAGCCACGTGTACAGCAAAACACCCTGACACACAAACAGCTGAAGCAGAAGCAGAATCACCACACGACTCTCGTTGGCCGTATGCTCGTCGAAAGCATTCGCCCTGCGGCGAACCGAAAACAGATCCTGAGGCAACGCGCGGAACAGCCTCCTCACATGGCGCATCCCGAGACCGATCAACACCAGCACACCCACAACAACAGCCATAAGCCCGGAATCGGTTCCAAGCGACACCGGCCTGGGACACACTGCCACACCGCTCTGCCACGCAGGCGGCCGCGACACATAACAGTCGCGGTCGTCAGCCGAAAACGGCGCGTCAGCCTCACGGCACACATCCGCCCCAACAAGAGCCTCACCGGTAATCTGCGGCAATCCCATACCCTTATTTTATCGCCCGGCGGAACTCATCGCGTATCGTATCGACAACATTGATGATATAGTCGCCGGCCTTCTCGAGAGTGCTCACAATGTCCATGTAATAGATGCCGCTCTGATACTCATAATGACGGTCATTGATATTAGCCACATTGGCCGTCCGCAACTGATTGCGCAGATTGTTGATCTCACGCTCGGCGTTATACGACGATATGATGTCATGCTCGTCAACGCTCTCTATATTTCTCAGCGTCTTGAGCATATTCTGCGCCGCATTGTCGACATACTTGAACATCAGGTCGATATTGGCGTAAATCTCGTCGTTGAAATTGACACCGCTCTGCTGCTTGCGGAGCAGAATCTTACCCACGCCAAGCATGCAGTCGGCAATACTCTCGATCTCGGAATCAATCGAAAGCATGGCCGCCAGACGCCGCTTCGACTCATTCGACAGACGCCCCTCGGCACAGCGGTTCAGATAATTGGCAATCTCAAGCTCCATCCGGTCTGAGATCTCCTCATATTTTTCCAGACGCGAATAAATGCGGTTGAAATCGTCGCTGTCAGCCTTCGTATGCACCAGCTCCTTCGACATAGGCAACATCCTTACAACACGCTCGGCAAAAACCGACATCTCTTTCTCGGCCTGGCTGATATTCAGCTCGGAAGCGCTAAGAATACCGCCCGAAATGAACTTAAGCTGAAACTCATCGTCGCCGTTATGCTTGGCCGGAACCAGAAACTCAACAATCTTCACATAAACCTTCGTGAGCCAGATCATGATGCTCAGATTGATCAGATTGAAAACCGTGTGGAACATCGAAAGCCCGAACGACACACTCACCTGCATCTCGCTTATGGCAGTGCGGTGACGCAACACCTCTCCCGGATCGGTAGGAAGCGAATTAGCGAACACCATATTGTACATCTCCGGATCAGCCCCCTTGAGCTGGGTCACATAATTGTATAACGCTTCCGGATTCCCCTGCCCGATCTCCTCCGTAATCCACGAATTAAGTTCCACAAAGGGGATAAACACCGCCAGACACCACAGAGTGCCAAGCAGATTGAACAGCAGGTGCCCCATTGCCGTGCGCTTCGCAGCCACATTCCCGCTCATCGAGGCAAGCAGCGGAGTTATCGTCGTACCGATATTCGACCCAAGCACCAGCGCGCACGCCAGGTCAAACGTGATCCACCCCTTGCTGCACATAATCAGCGTAATGGCAAACATAGCCGCCGACGACTGGATAACCATCGTGACCACCATACCCACCATACAGAAAATCAGCACCGAGCCGACCCCCATCGACGCATAACGCTGCAAGAAGGCAAACATCTCAGGGTTACTCTGCAGATCAGGCACATAACGGCTGATCATATCAAGCCCCATAAACAGGAACGCAAAACCGATAGTGAACTCACCCATCGACTTAGTGCGCCCCTTGCTCGAAAACAACAGCGGCACCGCAAGTCCGATAAGCGGAAGAGCGAATGCCGATATATCAACCTTAAATCCGAACAAAGCGATAACCCACGCCGTAAACGTTGTGCCCACATTGGCACCCATGATCACAGCCATAGACTGTGCCAGCGTCATAAGCCCCGCATTCACAAAGCTGACAACCATCACCGTCGAAGCCGACGAGCTCTGAATCAAAGCCGTGATAAAGAAACCGGTCACCGTTCCGGTGAAACGGTTACGCGTCATCGCGCCAAGGATGTTGCGAAGCCGGTCGCCGGCAGCTTTCTGCAACCCCTCACTCATTACCTTCATTCCATAAAGGAACAGGCCGACGGCTCCCAGGAGCCCCAAGAAATCGAGTATCGAATAATTCATTTGCGAGGCATCGGGAGG
>CAMWTV010000007.1 GCA_947177215.1 uncultured Muribaculaceae bacterium | reverse complement strand
TCAAGGTTGTGTCAAGTCAGACTGTGCCACCCTCGGATAAGGAAATTTCTATTTCTGCTCAAAGATACTGAAAATTTCCACGAATCTAAAATCTGCCTTACAGACATTCAGTATTCAGCTGAAAAACGCGCCTTTCCGGTTCTCGCAACAGTGATCAGTCGGCCATGCCTACCGATCGGATGTATGAGTCGTTTTTCTGGCAGTTGGCCAGCCTGCTGTTCACAATGAAATCGGCCATCGCCTTGCGGGCCACCGCCTGCCCGCATTTGTTGCGTGCGGCGATAATATCATCATAGTTCATGCGAGGCGAACGTTCGAATTCCACAATCTTATCCCAGTTGTCAGGCTCTCTGATGGTGGTGAACGAAGAAACCCACGGGCCAATCATCTTGTAAGTCCACACCGTGTGACCAATGTTGTTGTCACGCATTTTTCTGGCGAAATTGCTCTGCCATTCGCCTGTCGGGCCGTGGCCCCATTCGGTCATTATCATCGGACGGCTTGTCTTGTCGCGCCACTGCACGAAAGGCTCTATCCAGTCGCTGCCATAGCGGTGGCAGGCAAACATCACATTCGGATCATATTCCGTGCTGTTGGAAATGAAAATGCCGTCGGTCGGATCATAAATCCCCTCGAAAAGTTCATTATAGTTCGCGCCGCCCCACATCACCGCATGATTGGGGTCAACGGTGCGGATAGCCAGCGTGATGCGCTTCATCATCGGATGAAGTTCAGGATAAAGCTCGCTGTGATTCGATGAAATCGGCTCGTTGAGAAGCTCGTAGGCCAACACGATAGGCTCGGTTTTGCAGCGGTCGGCTATCCGCATCCAGATGTCGCACACCTGCTTCTTGTTGCTCTCGCTGGTGTAGAGCCAAGCGTAGCCATAGCTGTCATCGATATTGTCGCCCGAATTCCCGCCGGGAGCGCAGTGCATGTCGATGATCAGATAGAGCCCCGTCTCCTTACACCACTCTATAACACGGTCAAGAATCTCCATTCCCCTGTCAGGATCGTTTGAACCCATATAGCTTTCGCCTGAAAACAGCTTGTAGTTAAGCGGCAGGCGCACTGTGTTGGCCCCGGTCGACTTGATATATTTCATATCATCGAGCGTGATATAATTGTCAATAAAATCCTGCCAGAAAATATCGGTCTGCTCAGGCCCTACAAGCTGGCGGAACATCTCGTCGATCTGATGGGCCGAGCGCTTCTCGAAATTGAACATATAACCCTCGGCGTTGAGCCAGTTGCCAAGATTCACACCTTTCACATAGAGCTTCGAGCCGTCGGGCTGAATCAGGTCGTGACCGTTGACCTTGACACAGGCCACATTGACCGGTTTGGGCTGCGGTTCCTCATTGTTGTTCTCTTTCGAGCAGCTCCACAGCAGGGTCAGTGCGGCAATCGCCGGAAGTAAAAATAGTTTTTTCATTTATTCAAGGTATTTTTGCATTTATGAATGGTTTATTATCTCACGAGGCCGCATTTACATTGTCCGGCAAATTTAAATACATCCACCGGTCATCCGACACTACATCATGCCGCATTTTTATTCAAACCCGACCGAGATTTTCCGGCATAATGCAGCCTTCGCCTCTCCCCATCCTCATCGGGATCAATCGCCGTCGCGGGCATAAGGCCTGCGATCTTTCCGTTCAGACCCGTCGCGCTTTCTTAAAATTCAAATTTCACATAGCCGCTGCGGGGCACAGCAATGCGGTTCAGTCCCCTGCCCGCTTTCACATTCCCCTGGCTGTTGCCGAAGGTATCGAACACCTCGGCCGATTTCGGCCTGCGGGCAAGCTCTACGACCATTTGATTCCCGGCGGTCGCGTTGAGCAACCACACCGGCTTCACCACATCTTTCACTGTCACCAGATTCCCCACGTTATATGTGGCCACAATCAGCTCGTCGGTGCTTTCGGCCTCTATAAGAGGGTAGCCTGCCTGTGGATAATATGGACGGAATTCCGATTTCAGAAGCGTGTCGCGATGTTTCTGGCTGAAGTCAAGCCAGTGTCTGATCATCGCCAGATGCTCTTCGGGCAGCGTGCGCAGCATCATGGAATACTGCACCACTCCGAAAATGGCCGACAGCACATGGCGGGCCGCCTGCTGTGGGGTGTCTGTCACGTTCCATTCAAGCATGTCTGAGTGCACCGCCGTGTTGCCCGATGTCAGGCGCAGAGTTGCCACCCTGCGGCGGTTCCCCTCGGCGTCGCAGGGGCAATCGTTGGCACGCAGCATATTGCCATACTGTCGGATGGCCGGCCCTATATATTCCTGACGGAATTCAATCAGCACATCGCGGTTTATGGCGCGTAGACGCCGGCTTATCTCATTCATCAGCGTGTCGACGCTGGCAGGGAGCGATTTTATGTCGCGTCCGGCATAATCCTGAGCCACAGCCGGATCAGCTCCCGAGAATTTGAACTGGTCTATAAAGTCAAGCTTAAACCCGTCGACATTCCAGTCGCGGAGAGCCGTCTCATACAGATTGCATAGAAACTCCCTCACCTCGGGGAAACGCGGGTCAAGCACATTGGTGTCAGGATTGTCGGTGAGATACATCCCTTTGAACCGCTCGTGGTTCAGGCTGCGCGCGCCAACGAAAGGCACCGAATACCACATCATATATTTCATTCCGTTCTGCCTTACACGTTTCACATGACCTGCAAAATCGGGGAATTTATCTTCACACATCTCCCAGTCGCCGCAATAGGCATAGCCGCGGTTATTATCGCTTGTCTGCCATCCGTCGTCTACAATCACAGTTTTCATTCCGGTCAGGGCCGCCAACCGGCACTCGGCCTCGATATCGCCGGCTGTCAGCTCCTGATGAAACTGATACCAGCTTGAATAGAGCGGATCGAAAGCTGCTTCGGGCACAGGGGCCGTCACAATGCCGCAACGGTCAACTATCCACTGCGTGCCTCCGGCAATGGCATCGCCATAGAAAACATCCCGGGGATCAAACATCAGCTCCACATGATAGCTGCTTATCGGAGCCTCAGGCTCGGTGAAAAAAGCCATCTCACCTTCAACCATAGCGTTGTCTTCCACTGCACCCATCTTCGCTTCCACCTTGCGGAAAGGCTCCGACACAGCCACCGTCAGGCAATTACCGTTATCGCTGTCAAGAAAAGTGTAGACCGGAATTCCGGAAGCGATATCGCTGCGAAACCGCCTCAGCCACGACGGCACCAGCGGGCAGCGTCCGTCATCGCCCGCATGCCAAAGATAGCTTACATCGCCAAGCGGACGGCTGAAACCCACACTGAAACGCGGAGGCGCCGTCGGCTTGTCATTGTCAAGGTCAATGCTCACAATCCCGCGATCTCCCTCGGCGTGTCCCTTCATCTCGAAACGCCATCCGTTGCTGTCGTAACACCTCAGTGTGATTTTTCCAACACCTTTCAATTCAACACTCTCTTCAAGCGCCATTGCCTGCAAGACGCATACGGCAGCCAGCACTGCCAGAAATATCTTTCTCATAATCAAAGAATCTTACTTTTCACGATCACCACTTGTCGGTGCGGAAGGGCGCCACCGGCAGGCCCGTCTTCCCTCTCAGGCCGACCTTCGGATTGTCGGCCCAGCAATAACGCACAGCCACCGGAAACTCTACATCAGGCGAGCTGACCGCAATCCTGTCACCCTCGCGTCGCGCCTCCCCTTTGTAAAACCTCCCGTCATGGCCGGCTATCACAAAACCATCGATGGCACCGGTCTCGGGAGCGAACTCCCGCGCCCCGGCGTTGAAGCTTACATAGATCTTTCCATTCTCTATCGAGTAGCCGGCATAGGCCGGAGCCTCGCTGACCACCTTACGGCCATAAGTCTTGTCAAGTGCAAGCAGCGCCAGGCGGCGTGCCACTTCCTGCTTGTTCTTGGGATGGATATCTTTCGCCTCACCCACATCGGTAGCCACAGCCATTCCGGTAGCCCGAAGATTAAGCGCCTCGGCCTGGGCCTCGCGCAGATAGCCCCACTCGGCATGCGGCTCAACATCTTTCTGATCCCTGTAATTTGCCAGCTGCACGAAATAAAACGGCATTTCAGGTTTGCCCCACAGCGAGCGCCATTCGCTGATCATGGCAGGGAACAGACACTGATATTGGAACGGGCGGTCGCCGTTCTGCTCCCCCTGATACCAGAGCACCCCTCTGATCTCCATGCGCGTCATCGGCAGCAACATGGCGTTGAACAGCTCGCAAGGCAGAAAACCATTCTTGTCGACCGTGCCCGGGAAACCGCTCTTATGCGCATAGGCGTCGGGGTGAACGGCCGGACACGGGTTCTTCCCTGCCATGGCGCTGTCGACCAGCGCCTGATAGAATCCGCGTATCGACAACTCATCCATCCCTTCTTTCACGAAATCCTTCACAACCCCGTCAAACCCGCTTCCGCGGCTCAGTGTGGCATAGCTCACCCAGGCCTCGACAGGCGATCCGCCCCAGGTGCAGTCTACAATCCCGACAGGCACACCAAGCTCGCCCTCCATCTGCCGACCGAAGAAATATCCTATCGCCGAAAACTTCTCCACAGCCTCGGGAGAGCAGACCCTCCATCCACCCCCGTTGTCGATAACCGGCTCTGTCTGCGGCATTATATCGGTGTGACGCTTCACATGCAGCAGCCTCACCCAGGGATAATTTGCCGCATCGGCCATCTCCTTCTCGAAATCTTTTACCTTTCCCCAGTCAGACACAGGCATCTCCATGTTCGACTGCCCCGAACAGAACCACACTTCGCCAAGCGCCACATTCTCAAGTTTAAGGCTCTGGCCGTCGGCACTGTCTGTGAACCTGACCTCATAACCGCGGCGTCCACCCTTTCCGGTAGCAACGTCAGCCTCCCAGTTCCCAAAGTTGTCAGCCCTCGCCGCTACAGGCTTTTTCAGCCAGGCAGCCTCTATTGTCACATCAGCCCCGGGCGTGGCCTTGCCATAGAAATGCGCCACACTCTGCTGCTGCACCACCATGTCGCTGCCATACATTGCCGGAAGCACAACCTTGCCGGAAGCCGGCACCCACAACGACATCAGCCCCGCCACAACACCACACACTCTCATCACTTTCATAAGCTGCAAAAAAAGGGGAGTGTCATCACCGCCGAAGCTTCCCCCGGCGCTGACAGCACTCCCGGTTTTCATAAGTCAATTATTGCATAAATTATCAGAGCACCACTTTTTTGGCAATACCGGAGGCTTTTACAACAAACACACCTTTGAGCCCCTCGATGCCGGCAACATCGCCAGCACCGGCAGCCACAAGCTGTCCTGCCATATTATAGACCTCGACGCCTTCGGCGCCGGGCACTGTCACAGTATTGTCAGAAACAAGCACTTCCACTCCTTTGTCGGCCGAGTTCACACCCTCGATTCCGTCAAGCTCATCGACAGGAGTGTAGAAATAAACAGCGTCGAGCGCGAACACGGCGCCATCGAGCAGCTTCTGGTCAGGCTTCGAGGGCACGGCGATAGTCCACAGACGCCCTGTCCACTCGTTGTTCAGACGGTCATAATCGATTTTGTCACCATTATTGGCCTCATTGATTCTGTCAAGCTCACCAAGAGTGATGTCAACACCCGTCCATTCACCCTTTTTCAGATGACCGATGACAGGATATTCTGCCTTATAGGCACCGTCGGGCTGGAAATCTTCCGATGTCAGAGTGAATTTAGGGCAGGCATAGATGTGGTTCTGGTCATTATTGTCTTCAGTGGTGAACAGACTGATGTTCATGGGCGAGGTAACCACATCGCTAAGAATCTTGAATGCCATATGCACATGGGTGTTCTCGTTCATGTGTGAAATATCAACAGGATTTTTCTGCTGACACACCGCCATGCTCCACCATTGGCTCCACCATTCATACATTCCGATGAGTGACTGTGCGCCGTTGTCCTTCACCAATCCTCCATCGGGGCCTTCGGTGGCAAGCCACTCTTCGTTGTCGCCGCCCTGCCACGTATAACGGCCCATGTCGCCCCAGGTTTCAAACCAGGTTTCAACAGAGTTTACTGTCACATCCACGTTTGCCTCGAGCGCTTCCTTGGCTGCCCCGCTGATGATTGCAACATCATAAATGGCTTTTTTCCCTTCCCATGCTGCGTAGGTCTTGTCAAGCGTAGGGTTCTCTACCAGGTTGCCTTCAACGGCTTCCTGAGCTGCGACAGGCATAATTGCCATTGTCATGGCTGCCATAAAAGTAAATTTTTTCATTTGCTTTGATTTTTAGGTTAAAAATAATATCATCAGGCCCGGTGATGGCAATCCGGTCAGACCGCACTGCCATCACCGCTCCTTTCAGGTTTAATTGACAATGACCTTGACCACAGCTCCGGCGGCTTTCACCACATAGACTCCGGCGGCAATGCCGCTCAGATCCGCCATATTTCCTGCTGCATGAGCCACCTGTATTCCGGCGGGATTATAGACCGCAATCCCCTCGCCGCCGGTCACAGTGACAATGCGGCCTTCGACCGAAACCGAAACATCTGCGGCGGCCACATCCTCAATATCGGCGCTCTCCTTCTGCGGAGTGTAGAAATAGATGCCGTCGAGTGCCAGATGGTTGTTCACCCGCGCGTTATTTTTGTCGAGGGGAATATGCACGTTGTAGACATTTCCGGTGTAGCTGTCGTTGTTGAACCGGGCATAGTCAACTGAGTTTTCGCCGTCAGACATCTGCTGCATGGCAGCGTCAAGTTCACCCAACGACATATCGACCGACAGCCATTGCCCGTTGCGCAAACCGGTCACAACCGGATTGGGGGCATCGGCATGATTCTGCGATGTGCGCCCCACAGCAGCCTCCATAATCGAGAAACGCGGGCAGTTCAGGTCGTTTTCGTCCTGACGGAAGAGATATACATTGATAGGCTGGGGAACCTCCTGATCGTTTCTGAAAAGTTTCAACGACATATGGAAGCGTGTGTCGGGGGTGAAATGGGAAAGATTCACACCATAGCCATTGTCGGCATTCAACCCTTCGCCCTGAAGCAGCTCTATGTTACCGTCGCCCCAATCGGCCCATTCGTTGATCTCGAAAAGGTGATTGGGCCAGTTGCCAAGCAGCCGGTTTTCAAAATCATCGCTGCATTCAGGCCTTGTCTGATCTTCACCTTCAGCCTCTGTAATGCGCCACAGGTTTCCCCATGCCGAGGCATAACATTGCCATACGTTCTTTGTCACATTTTCATCGGCATCGAGTTTTCCGACAGCTATGTCGCCAAGCTGAATCACATCATAAACAGCTTTTTTGTTTTCCCATGCCGAAAAAGTGGCGTCGATCGAGACATCCTCCTTCAGCTCACCTGCATAGACCGGGCTGGAGAGCACACTGCCGGGAGTGTAGAGATAGATTCCGTCAAGCGCGAAAACCGCACCGTCGTTTTCAGGAATATTGTCGTTATACGGCATCTCTATGTGATACACATTCCCTTTCCAGTCAGACGTGAACATTCCATAGTCGATCGGATCTCCTCCAGCTGCCGTGTTGAGCGCGTCAAGTTCGGCAAAAGAGATGTCAACGGTAAGCCAATCTCCCTGACTGAGCCTGCCAACAACCGGATACTTTGCCTGACTCTCATACCACCAGTTCACATTCTCCGCCATCAGCGAGAAACGCGGACTCACTTTCTTCGTTGCGTCAGTGCCGTCGTTATCGGTAAAGAATCCGATGTTAAGCACTTGCGGAGCTTTCTCTGAAAGCACCTTTATCGAGAAATGGACACGGGTTTCAGGTGTCAGTCCGGTCAGGTCGAGACTATAATCACTCTGACGCTGCCATATTGAACTGCCCCAGTTCCACCACGTATATCCGCAAAAGAGGGCATTGGGCCATTCGCTGACCGTCTGGTCGCTGTCTATCCGCTTGGTATTTAGCCACTCTGCGACAGATCCTCCATGATGTGAATAACGGCTCACATCGCCCCATGTGTCGGGATAGCCCGAAGTGACATTGATGGTGGCATTCCCTTTGGCCTTCAACAGGTCGTACGAGCCCTGGCTCATCATGGCCGTGATATAAGATGCGTCAGCCCTGTCGGCCCAGTTCTCGAAAGTGGCTGCCAACCCGGGATCGGCAACCGTCTGGGCCGAAACTGCCGCGGTTGCAAGCATCGTAATTGCTAAACTGATAAATTTCATGTTGTTTAGATCTTATGGTTAATAGTTAATCTGTAATTCTCTTTGTGTGTTTTTCGGCTCGTGAGCCGGAAAAACGATCAGCATGCCGGCGGGCCGGTTCGCGGGAACCTGCTCCCGCCGACGCTAACCTAAACCTAAAATAATTTTTTAACCTGTCTGAAATATTAAGTAAGATCAATCCTTTATAGATCGTGCCTGAGGTTATTTCCCGTAGCCGTATATCTCGGCAAGCGCTCCTACATCGCCACCTTTGAGCGATTCTACAACCTCAATCTTGAGATATCGCCCGGAGGTTGCAGGAATGTCGAAAATTTCCTCCTGCTGGTCGGTTCCGCCTGTGAAGGTATAGATCCCGTCAATGGCAGTCCATCCGGCCGTATCCGACGCGCTTCCGTTCCATACGGCATCGTCTGAGCTTATCCAGAAACGCACCGATTTGAGAATGTTCCACTCAGTGCCTTGACGCTGCACCAGTCCGATCTGTGTGAACAGACGTTCGCTCTTGGTGTCGACCATGATGCAGTGTTTGCCGCCGGCATGGCCTCCGCATGAACCGGTGCCTTTGCTGCCATACTTGTAGTGCCATATGGTCGACAGGTCGCCGTCAAGCACATTGGCTGCGCTTCCGGAGCTTTCCATACCCCAGTCAAATTGTTCCGGAGCCTGTTCAGAGCAAGCCTTGGCCTCCCACGATGTGCGGTCAAAGCGGTGGCCGGTAAGCTTCAGCAGGGCAACATACCGCGAATTGGCGGCGGAAATGTCAAACATCGACACTGAAGCGATCTTGACAGGCATCATCAGATAGCCTGAGGTGTGACTTCCGAAATCGTTGATACTGATATCGACCGTGGCTTCCTGGCGGTCGCTGCGAAGCTCTACACTCTGCGAAATCGCGAAGTTGTCGGGCAATGTTACAGATGCGTTGTTTTCAGCGTTATAGCTCGCCAGGAAATCATTGTCAACGGCAAGCTGCGCGGTGATATCCCAACGGTTTTCAACATCGACAAGCCCCACGGGTATCTTGAGCGAGAATGGCTGCGAGATGTCGCACACAAACTCTTCGATTCCCGATTTCCTGAACCCCATCAGAGGTTCGCTCACCTCGTCTACAATAATCACATAGCGGTTGTTGTCGGCGTTTACCGAATCGGTGGCGCTGACCAGCCGCAGGGGCAGAACCCAATGGGTCTGAGGGTCGGAATCGATGAGATTCCTTATGCGCTCGGTCTTGAGACTGACCTCTACGTCGCGGGCGCTCTGCGAACCGCCGATCTCCACATCGCAATCGCCAAGAGTATAGACATCGGCCGAAATCACCTTATACGGCTCGCCGAATGGCACCGAATAAGCCTTGTCTATATCGGCCTGGCTCATAACCTCCACACGGGCATAGGCAGCTTTCTTAGGGTTACTGCCACCCTTGCAGACCTTGACGGTGTAACGTGTGTCCTGACCCGTCACATAAAGGGTTGTATGCTTGTCGCCTCCATCCTTTATATACAGAATCTTCTCGTAGTTCTCAGGAAAAAGCTCCTGCACATCGGTTTCTGAGCATGCCGCCGCAAGAAGCAGAGCCGCCGCCGGCATAACTATGGTCTTTATCTGTTTTTTCATTGTGTTTCTGACAGTTTAAGGTTAATAGCCCGGAGCCTGCACAAGCTGCGGATTGGCATATACCTCGGCATCAGGAATGGGTTGCAGATACATGCGGTTGTTCCACTGAAGATTCTGCTTAACCTGAATCGGGGTGTTGAATTCTTCAAAAGCGGGATCCTTCACCATGGCGTTGAGCCCGCGATAGCATGAACCGTTCATGCGCTGCTGACCCTGCACGTTGCGGCGGATATCCTCAAGACGCATCCCTTCGAAATAAAGCTCGGCGAAACGCTCTTCGAGAACAACCTTCACCATAGCTCCGGCAGCGCTTACCGACTCCTTTTTCACATCAGGCACCCCTGCGCGCTTACGCACCAGATTGAGATAGCCCAGCCCCTCGTCGATATAGCTCCCTCCGAGATAGCCGCAGCTTTCGGCCATCATCAGATAAAGATCGGCAAGACGGAAAATGCTCATCGGATGGTCTGCCACACCGCCCACGTTGCTTGCCATGCCCGGATTGCTGTAACGGATATTGGGATGAACGAGCTTTTTGTTCCAGAAGCCGGTCTGGCTCTGGTTGTTCTGCCCGAACTGTTCGAGGTTGTAGCCGCACTCCTGCGAATTGCGCGCATGCACCACCAGCGGACGGCCACCCGCGATAACGGGCGAATACTCGTCGCCGTCAAACGATATGCTGGCGTAGAACCTCGGTTCGCGACCCACACACAGCTTGATTATGTCGGAATTGGCGAGATTGGCTGATGTGAACCACTCCTCCTCGCGGGGAAACTCCATGTCATCGATAGGCAGTTTGCCGTTGGCGGTGTAGAAATGCTCCACTGTATAGAGCGTGGGAGAGATATGGCCCCAGCCGCCCCCGGGATTCCCCTTTTCATCCTTCATCACAAAATGGGGAACAGAGCTTGGAGTGGTGGCCCACCGGTTTGTGATGTCGAGCGCCGCCCAGATCATCTCACGGTTGCCCTGGTTGGCGCGCGCCGTGCCGACATAACGCATAAGCATTACCCGTTTGGCAAACTCCTCACCTTCCGGGGTGCTGTTGTCTATGCCGGGAATTGTAGGCAGAGGAATCTGGTCGTTCTGGCGGATAGCGTCGGCCGTCTCGAGGTCAAGCAGCTCATGGCCGTTCCCCTTTGCCTCCGCAATGGCTGCGACGCAGGCATCGTGGGCGAGTTTCCACTTGTTCTCGTCATAACTGGTCGAAACCAGCGCCCGGCCATAGCCCGGGGTTTCGTAGCTGCTGTTCTGCCAGCTCGGATAGGGGAACGAACCGTTCCACAGAGGCGACGCTGCGAGCACCCTCGCCTTGGCCTGGAGCATACGGCAGATAGATTTGGTTGCGCGGCCATAGTAGCGCTCGTCGGCATGGTTATCAGGGAGGTCGTGATAAGCCTCGTCACAGAGGCGAACCACATAGTCGATACCCGCATCGAAATGGGCGCGGCCGGGCAGGTCGCCTTTGCTGATATCCATCGGCAGCTGGGTGTCCATGATCGGTATCGGGCCGCAATAGTTGAGCAGCATGTAATGATAATAGGCCTTTAGAAACTTGGCCTCAGCTATATATTGCGCTTTCTCGTTAAGGTTGAGGTTCGACACCTCATAAGTGTTGATGTCGCTCAGGAATTGGTTGCAATAGCCTATGCCGTTGATATAATCGTTCCAGTTGCCATATAGCCCGGCATTGGCGCCGGTTATCTGGTCGCCCTGCATACGGCGGAAATTGTCGTAGACACTCACACACTCCACAAACTCATCGCTGGCGAAATGATAGTTTGAAATGCGCATGCGCTGGGTTTTCTCCTCCTGGATCGGCCCGTAGCACCCGTAAAGATAACGCAGGGCGCTTGAGGCATCGGTGAGCATGTCGTCGCGGTCGGGGGTCTCCACCGGCACCACATCAAGATAGTCGCACGCAACCATCCCTGTGGCGAGCGTAACCGCTGCTCCACACGCTATTATAATATTTTTCACTCTGTTATTCATGATGTTATTAATATTTTTCAGTAGACCGGTTGGTATAAAAACATTTTATCAGCGACTCATCTGATTAGAGATGGAACTGCACTCCGAGGTTGAAGGTGCGGTTCAGCGGATAAGTGTTGTAACTCAGCTCAGGATCCCAGTATTTGAAAGGAGAGAACACACACAGATTGTCGCCGCTGAAATATACTCGCAGAAAACGCCAGTTATATCCCACCTCAAGGGTCTTGAAACGGAGAAAATCGCCGTTTTTCATCCAGAACGAGCTGGCATTTAGGTTATTCTCATACTGAGCCTGCAGAGTGCCCATTCGTGGCCATGCCACATTGGTGTTGTTGCCACCCTCTGTCCAGTGGCTCTCGGCAATCCATGTCATAAGGTTGCGGTCGGCTGTGTACATCTGGTTGAACGGCTGCAGCTGGGCCGGATCAAGCATTATGCGGCGCTTTGCCGAACCGTTGAAGAAAACACTCAGATCGAAGTCGCGCCATTGCACACTGACACCGAATCCATACTGTATGCGCGGGTTAGTGCCGTAGGGAGAGAGCATCACACGGTCTTCGCTGCTTATCTTGCCATCGCCGTTGACATCGCGGTATTTTATATCGCCCGGCATTACCTTTGAGCCGAAATAGCTCTGGTCGGCATGATTGTCGATGTCTGCCTGGTCAACGAAGAGGCCGTCGGCAATCCAGCCGTAAGTGGCTCCTAACGGTTTGCCGGTCTCAACCTGCCAGGTGTAGGGATAGTCAGGCTCGTCTTTGTAGACGAGGTTATTCTCCGTATAGGTAAAGTTGCCTCGCAGGTCGATGGAGAGATCTTTGGTCAGACGCTTGATCCAGTTAACACTCAGCTCGAAACCCTGGTTGTCGACCTTACCCATGTTTACCCACGGCTTCACTCCCTGGTAGCCCATGATCGAAGGGAACGACGCGCGCTGAAGCAGAATGCGGTCGCGCTTGTAATTGAAGTAGTCAAAGGTAATGGCCACCTGGTCAAACAGGCGAATGTCAACACCTACGTCAAACTGCTTCGAGCGCTCCCATGAGCCGTTGACAACCGGATAGGCCGTAATTTCAGGACCTGATGCCTCATAGGCGTTCGAAGGTGTCTGACCTGATTTGAAGAATGTGCGGCCATAAGCCGTTGAGCCCGACAGGGCAACGCCATACTTATACATGTAATAGGGCGCTCCGGCGTTGATGCCGGTCTCGTCAGAGCCTACCAGACCGTAGGACGAGCGCACCTTCATGTGGGTGACAATGCGGTTGAGCGGCTCCCAGAATCGCTCGTTGCTCACAACCCACCCCACAGAGGCGGCCGGGAAGAATTCAAAACGGTCGTCCTTGGCAAGACGCTCTGTGCCGTTATAGCCGAAGTTGAACTCAACCAGATAGCGGTGGTCGTAATCGTAGGTGGCTCTCCCGGAGAATCCCTGGTTGCGGCTGGGCAGAATGTTGGTGCGGTTCTCACGCATCATATACATGAGCATGCCGGTTACCGAGTGTAGACCGAAAGTGCGGTTATAGTTAACGCGGGCATCGAAATAAAACAGGTTGTCGCCAGTCTTGTAGATGCTGCTCTCGTTGATGAAATCCTCACCCTGCTGAATCTGCTGGAAGGCATAAGTGCCCGACGCGGGGTTGTAGCTGCCCGGTTGCACGCGATAGTAGTACGGCTTGAGCGAGCGGGTGTATGACGAATAATACCAGCTGTTGAAGTTGACCAACGCCGTCAGCGACAGACCTTTGGTTATGAAATCAAGCTTCTGGTCGAGATTTACCGACACGTTGAGCTTGTTCTCGTTCGACTCCTTGAACGAGTTGAGCATGTTGGCATATGGGTTGGTGAAATAGCTGTCGGAGTTGATGAAGTCTGAACCGAACCTTATATGGCCGCTGCCGTCGTCCTCGAATGTGGCCGGGTAGTCGACCGGGTTGTTATACTGCACCTGCTTGAAGATTTCACTCGACGAGGTGTTGGGCGAAGTCGAGTGTGAGATCTGGGCATTGATACGCATGCCGAGCTTGGTGGTCGGCGTAACCTTATACTCGATATTGTTCTGGAAAATGTAACGCCACAGGTCGTGGTTGTTGTCGAGCGAATAGTTTTTCGGAACATTGAGAGCGCCGCTGTCGTGATTCATCTGCAGCGACATGTAGTAGGTAACACGCGATCCGCCGCCTGTTATGTTCACGTTGGCACGCTGGCTTTGAGTAAGTTTCTTCATCATCAGCCCGCGCCAGTCAACGTCGGGATAAAGATAGGGATTCTCGCCCAGACGGGTGGCCTCGATGCGGTCAGAGGAATATTTAGGCGTGGCACCCTCGATGCGCATGCTCTGCGCCTCGTTGTAGGTTTTCATATAGGTCACGCCGTCAACATAGTCTACCATATTTACCGGCTGTAGCAGCGAGTGCTCGTAGGTTACCGAAATTTTCGCCTTGGTGTTCTCTTCTCCGTTTTTAGTTGTGACAAGCATCACGCCGTTGGCGCCACGGGCTCCATAGATGGCTGTGGCTGAAGCGTCTTTCAGAATAGAGAAGCTCTCGATATTTTCAGGAGGAATGTTATTGAGGTCGCCGGCCGAAATCTCCACTCCGTCGAGCAGAATCAGCGGTGCCGTGCGTCCGCCGAAGGTGTTGATACCTCGGATATAGAACGACGAGCTGCTGCCGGGTTCGCCGCTGTTGGTCACGGCAATCACACCGGCAAGTTTTCCGGCAAGGTTGTTGGTAAGGTTCGACGACGGAGCGCGGAACTCGGCGCCTTTCACCGTGGCGATGGCTCCGGTCACAGAAATTTTTTTCTGCGTGCCCGCGCCCACAACCACAACCTCGCCCAGCATCTCGTTGGCAGGCTGCATCTTCACAGTCACCGTTCCCTGGTCGGTGATATACACGCTCTGTTTGGCATAGCCCACATATGAAATTTCAAGAGTGCAGCTGTTGCCGGTAAACGACACATCGAAATGCCCGTCGATATCGGTGGCCACATTGGTTTTTGTGTCTTTTACATTGACAACAGCCCCGATAAGCGGTTCGTCGTTGCTACCGTCGAGCACTGTGCCGCTCACCATGCGCTTTCTAACCGTTTCGTTTTTCGACACATTGGCTTTTTTGGTGAGACTCACCTCATTGCCACGCACCTGCCAGTCTATGCCCGAGCCGGCAAACATGCAGTCAAGCACTTTGTTTATGTCGCCCGAGCAACTGAACGTCAGAGCCGGAAGCCCACTGAGATCATCGGCATTGAAGTAGAAGGTGTAGCCGCTGTCTTTTTCTATCAGCTTGATGGCATCAAGAATATTCATGCCGCTACCCTTCACCGTAATCTGTCCCGATGCATCGACTGCGCCCGTAATGGCAAGCGCTAAAGCCACTGCCGCGTTTCTGAGCGTTATCAGCCGGGATGTAGGAATTAGATTCATTAGGTTAATGATTAGGTTAATAATTGATAAAAAGTTTTATATCAGATTGATAATGATGACAACATAAACCAGGCAATCAGTCGGCATGGCGATCATGACTCCCCTTCTCTGCAAGCATATAGCGGTCGCCCTCACGCGTCCACCCGAGCTTGAACACATAGCATATGCGTTGCAGTATAGAATCAAGAGGCTCGTCATAACGTAATGTACCGGTCATCCGCAACTTGTCGGCGCGAATATTCTCCGAAATGGCGATCTCGACATCATAATGACCTTCCATGAAGTCGACAAGCTCGGGCAGCTCTATCTGCGACAGCTTGTAGGCTCCGTTCTCCCACCGCAGGTTCTCTGAGATGCTTCTCACCGCAATGTCGCCACTGCCGGGCACATAAGTGAGCCTTTGCGACGGCTTCAGTTCAATCGGGTCGTTGCCATGGCCCGACACGAACTCAACCGACCCGTTGTATAGTGTCACATTTATCACCTCATTCTCCTGAATCGAAAAACAGGTTCCCTTTACCACTATCTCTGAATCATCAAGTCTTACCACAAACCGTTTGCCGTCGACTTTCGCAACCTCGAAGGTGGCGTTTCCCTTGAGACTCACACAGCGGTCTGCCATGAATCCGCTGTCGAAAGTCAGCACGCTTCCCCTCTCAAGCCATACCACCGTGCTGTCGGGAAGATACAGCTTCTCCAGACTGTCGGCCATAAGGCAGGTCTGCTCTGCCGGCAAACCCGCATCGCCGGGCATCGGGCGCCACATCCACACGGCGGCTGCCATGACACAGGCCACGCATGCGGCAACACCGATGCTCCTTGTCAGCATGCGGCGGCGATGGGTTCGGCGATCTATCTCGCTGACAATACCATGCCAGATACGGTCTTTGGTTTCGGCCTCATCGGCCACTTGATAATCTGCGGTCGGTTTATCCCATAATGATTTCAGCATATCGGCAAACGGTTGCCATGCAGATATCAGTTTAAGGTAGTTCTTACTCATAGATCCTCGATGATTCTCTCACGTTATAATCTAAATAACCCTGACCCATGCCTGCTACTACACCGGTTTTCACCATCGCTCATTTTTTTTAACCAAAAAACCATGAAACGAGGCCGGGAGCCAGATTTAAAGATCCTGACTCCCGGCCTCGCTTCATATCCTCTGTCTGAATTGTCAAGCCGTCAGAAGACTGAAGCCAATGATAACCTGAATATATTTTATATCACGTTATGGAACACTACTCTCGACACACGCCGCGAAAACAATAAACAATGGCAAATGGCGCCGCAAAAACTTAAGCGCCAAATAAATGTTGCGTTCAACGCCGCGCTCTGAAATATTCATCCGCATGGCGATCTCCTTCACATTCAGGTGCTCATAACGGCTCAGCAGGAACGCCTCACGCTGTCGTGGCGGCAACACAGTCACAAGCTTCTCGATATACTCGCGCAGATTGTCGGCATCAATCTGACTTTCGATATCATACTCCTCCTCGACCACATGGGCCAGATCGGCCATGAGTTCGTTCTCATGCAGCGAGCGTCGGTGACGGTTGAAAATCAGATTGCGCGTTATTATGAAAAGCAACCCGTCGATATTGCCGTCAAGATCTATATCTACGCGCTTCTCCCAAAGCTTGATGAAAGTCTCCTGCACCACCTCCTCCTGCTCATACGGATCGCTTATATACAGGCGCGCAAACCGAAGAACCTTCTTCCAGTATTCATCGAAAACCGCTGAAAAAGCCTTGTGGTCACCATTGAGAATCCAATCTTCGAAACTTTGCGCCATATATTAATACTCAACCATTTACATTCTGTCAAATAGGATCATGCACCTCATGCCGGTTATATTACCAACACCGCAAAGTTAGTAATAGTTTCGATATTTACACAGTTCAGGGCTATAAATATGCAAAATGAATTTATTCATGCCGCCAATGTAGTAAAAATGTTTTTTCACGGGTATTTACAACGGAATATACCCTATTCGCCGGGGCCGACGAGAACCGACGAATACTGGCGGCCGACCGGAACCTCGGCGCCGTTGCAAAGGGTTATTTTCTTGCGGCTGAAAGTCTGGATCTTCGAGCGGTTGACCACAAACGAACGGTGGATGCGGACAAAATCGGCCGAAGGCAACAGATGCAACAGATTTTTCAGAATCATACGCGTGACCACACATTCGCCCGACACCCTGAAAATCTTTGAATATCCCTCCATGGCCTCTACATACACGATATCGTCGATCGGAATCGTTATATTGTTATAGTCCTGCTTCACAACAATGTTTTGCCCCGAAGCAGGCATCCGCGTCTGTCCCAGACGGCGTATGGCCTTATTGAACGCTGCCTGAAAACGGCTGTATGCAAACGGTTTGTGAAGATAGTCGACAGCATCGAGATCGAACCCGTCGAGGGCATAGCGCAGATAGGCCGTTGTGAAGATGAAACATGTTCCCTCCGGAATGCGGCGGGCTATCTGCAACCCGCTTATATCCTCCATCTCGATGTCGAGAAAAACCACGTCAGGCCTGTTGGCCACAATATAGTCAAGGCCGTCGGCCGGATGCGTAAACAGCTTAAGCTCTATCCCCCCTATCCGTTGACAGAACTTCTCAATAATGTCGAGAGCCAGAGGCTCGTCGTCGATAGCAACACATTTTATAACGTCGGCCATATCAGGTCAGGTTGATTTTAAGAATTACTTTAAATATTCCGTCCACCTCTTCTGTTGTCAGAGTATGCTTCCCGGGGAAAAGACAGTCAAGCCTGTTGCGGCAGTTCACAAGGCCCACCGGCATGTCGCTGGTAAACTCCTTGCGGTGGCGCATTATCCGGTTGGCGGTTGTGAATGTCAGCTTCCCTTCTGCCAGCCTGAGCGATATGCTTATGGTGCAATCCTTGCTTGTTGAGGTTCCGTATTTGAATGCGTTCTCTACAAATGTCAGGAAAAGCATGGGCGGAATCAACATGTCGGGATCGTCGACCGAACACTCCCACTCCACCCCGGTATGGCCGTCGAGCCTTATCATCTGCAAGTCGATATAGTTTCTGATATACGACATCTCCTCGGCGATAGCCACCAGCTCGTTGTCGACAGTGGTATAAGTATATTTCAACAGTTCCGTGAACTTTACAAAAGCATTCTCGGCCTTTTCGGAGGTTCCGATCACAAGGCTGTATAGCGAATTGAGAGTGTTGAACAGGAAATGCGGACTTATCTGGGCTTTGAACGCCGCAAGTTCGGCCTTCTGGCGCTGGTTTTCGGCAATGCTCTGCTGAATCATTTTCTGATACAGTTCATTGACAAACACCACCGTCAGCGAATACGACAGCACGAGCGTGAACATAAACCATGTTGTCACGGCCATATTGTAATTCCGCACCCGTGTCTGATACTCGCTCATGGAGGGAATAACGAAGTCTACATCAGGCAAAGGATAAAGCGTTATGAGATAAGTAACCGCAACGAATGCCACGGCTATTATTCCAAGCCTGCGGTAGGAACGTGAAAGTATCAGACGCGGCAGCCGCAGCCTCTTTATCACAAAATAGCACAGATACAGATAGACAGCTACAATCGAAGTGAACACCGGATAGAGGCTCCACCAGTTCCGCATCGGGCCGAGGCCCATAAGCAAAGGGCATAATATCACGCAGAAAAACAGGTCGAAAATCAGACTTGTCTTATTCACGAAAGGCTTCATTCTGCAAATTTAGACAAACTTTGAATCAATGACAAATCGGCTCGCCGGTCTTGATTTACACAAATCAGCCGTTCATTTACAGTTATTGATTTTTTCGTATCTTTGTAGAGATCTTTGCGTTAAGGCTGTCAACAAATCTAAATTGAATCACATCTATGCGCTCTTCGTTTCTTACAATACCTGTTCTGGCATCGGTTGTCATGCTTGCATCATGCGACAGCAACAACCCCAAGGAACAGCAGACTCTGATGGAAACCTCAAAACAGGAACTGGCCCTTGCCGTGCAGGAGCGGGATCAGCTGCTGGCTCTTGTCAAAGAGATTTCGGCCGACATCGACCAGATCAAGAACATGGACGACATCACGGCCCTGACCATATCGCGGAGCGGAAAAAACACCGGACAGCGCAACCAGATTCTCAAAGACATCGAAGCAATGAGGCAGACCATGCTGGGCCGCAAAGCCAGACTTGCAGAGGTCGAGCAAGAGCTGGCCAACTCTACATTGAACAATCAGGAGCTTACCGAGATTATCAACGCCTTCCGCAAGCAGATCGATTCACAGCTCTCGAAAATAGAGACATTGAAACAACAGCTCCTGTCGGCCAACATGCACATAGCAGCCCTTTCAAACGAGGTCGATTCGCTCAACACAACGGTCACAAACGTGACAAACGAACTCGACACGGCCAAACAGGCCTCGCTACTGCTTGAAAACCGTCTGAACACCTGCTACTACATAGTCGCGTCTAAAGCCGAACTCAAATCACACAACATAATCGAATCGGGATTTCTGCGTAAAACACAGCTGATGAAAGGCGATTTTGACAGAGGCCACTTCACAATCAGCGACAAGAGGCTGCTTAATACCATTCCGCTTAAATCGCCGAAAGCCCGGCTGCTGACCAATCACCCCGAAACATCATATGAGCTGACAGTCGAAAACGGGAACCGGATTCTCACAATAACCGATCCCGAACGGTTCTGGAGCCTGTCGAATTATCTGGTTGTGCAGACCGATTAAACACATTAAATCTTTGAATATCCGCGTGTCACGATCTTGAATTCTGACACGCGGTCTTGCTTCATGGCCATATTGCCGCACAACTGTTTTTCTATTATCAGATTCGGGTTGTTTATTTGCAGATTCTTTTCACCGGCTCTGTTCAGGTCTAAATTTGCAGCCATAAGCAGGCAACCGAAAAAATTTTAATATTTTTTCTAAGGTGAATTGTCAGAACCTTTTCCTGAGTAAGCGCCGTAACACACTCTGTTTCTGCCAATAACCGGTAAGTATTGAAAGAAAGCGCCGTAGAGGCACTCGATTGAGTCGGCCCGCTTGTATCAGAAATATTTGAACAGTTACTCGGTTTCAGAGGTTGTTTAATTTAGAAAAATTTAGACCATTCATGAAATTTTTAGTTTTTTCATCCATTATGCTGGCAGCCGGCACATTCGCGGCCGTTCCTCAGAATGTCGGGACTGATGCTTCAGATTCACTGACCGTGAATGCCTCAGCCGCCACAGCTCTGACCGATACAGCCGCAGTCAGATCTGAAACCGGCAACACAGACCATGCAGCAATCTCCGGAACCGTTACCGACCGAAAGGGGCAACCTCTCATCGGAGCCAATGTAAAGATCAAGGAAAATGCAGGGAAAATCGCTGTCACCGATATCGACGGCAATTTCAGCATACCTGATGCACCTGAAAACTGCACCCTTCAGATTTCATATGTCGGTTACACACCTGTTGAGAAGAAAGTGACTCCCGACAAAAGAGACTACTCCATCGTTATGCGCGTCAACAACTCCGTTCTTAACGAAGTTGTAGTTGTCGGTTATGCCACACAGAAAAAAGTTGATCTTACCGGCGCGGTGTCTTCAGTCAGAGTTGATGCTCTCGAAGACC
The DNA here is from genome assembly GCA_947177215.1 of uncultured Muribaculaceae bacterium. Lineage (GTDB taxonomy): Bacteria > Bacteroidota > Bacteroidia > Bacteroidales > Muribaculaceae > UBA7173. The sequence goes on along the minus strand of CAMWTV010000007.1, from coordinate 8,716 downwards.
GCCCAATAACCAACGCCACAAACGCCCTCGCCGGTCTTGCCGCCGGTCTGACCGTGACCAACTCCGGAGGCAACACCCCAGGATTCGAATCGCAGAGCATTCTGGTCAGAGGCCAGGGCACACTCAACAATGCCGCTCCCCTTGTGGTGGTCGACGGCATGACAGGCATAGCTCTAAGCGACATCAATCCGCAGGACATCGAAAACATTTCGGTGTTGAAAGACGCGGCGTCGGCCGCCATTTACGGTTCGCGCGCGGCAAACGGAGTGATACTCGTCACAACACGCCACGGTTCGGAACGCGCCCCCAGAGTAACATACAGCGGCAACGTCTCTTTCGAAACCGTTGCAAAACGACTAAACCTTGTTACCGACTATGCCGACTTCATGGAGATACAGAACGCCGGACTCGTTGCCAACGGTCAGGCACCACGCTTCTCGCTGGGAAAGATCAACGAATGGCGCAACGACGCCGGACGCAACCCGACCGTTTATCCCAACACCGACTGGCAGGATCACATCTACCGCAACCCGTCGGTGGTGCAGAACCATAACCTGTCGGTGACCGGCGGTTCAAAAACGGTGACCTACAACATCTCGCTGGGCTATGTCAACAATCCAGGCATGATATATTACACCGACTATAAACGCTATCAGCTGCGCTCCAACATTGACGTGAACATCAAGCCGTGGCTGAGCGTAGGCACCAGCCTCTTCGGATATATCGACGAGAACAACCCTTCGTCGGAAAACGCAGCAGCCGGAGGCGATGTTATTTTCGGCTCGGGCGCGTTCAACACCGTTCCGGGAATGACCCTCTACGACCCGGTGACAGGCCTCTACGGCGGCATCCAGAACCCAGAGGAAGAGAACGTGAGCAATTTCAATCCCTACCGCCGCCAGTGGTTCTACGACACCGATTACCCCACAAAAACCAAGCGCTCGGTCATGAAACTCCATGCGCGGCTCATGCCGGTAAAAGGGCTGACCATACAGGGTTCATTCTCCTATAACCATTGGGAGCGCAATGTAGAGCACCATCTGACCGACCGCGACCTATACCGGTTCACATTCGACGGCCCTGTGCTGATTCGCGAAGGTGTGGTGCGCACCTACATCCGACGCTATAATTACAAAAACACCTTCCGTTCATCAGAACTCACGGCGAAATATGACTTCAACATAAGCCGCCTCCAGGCCACTGTTTTTGCCGGCATGAGCCAGGAATATAACAAATATGACCAGGACTATTACATCAAATACGATCTTGTCGACCCCTCGCTTGGGGCCATCGATGCCGGAATGACCAACGGAAGCATAACCGGCAACTACAACGAGTGGGCCATGCGCTCATATTTCGGACGTGTGAACCTCAACTGGGACAACCGATACCTCCTTGAGGTGAACCTGCGTGCCGACGGCTCGTCGAAATTCGCCCCCGATCACCGTTGGGGCTATTTCCCATCTGTTTCGGCAGGCTGGAGAATCTCAGAGGAAAAATTCATGCAGAACACATCGACATGGCTCAACCAGCTTAAACTCCGTGCCTCATACGGATCCCTGGGCAACAACGCCACAACAAGCTACTACATGTATCAGTCGCTGTTTGCCACAGCCAATTATATCCTCAACGGCAGCATAGCCGGCGGCCTTGCGCAGACAGTTCTCGCAAATCCCGATCTGACATGGGAAAAGACATATATGACCAATATCGGTATTGACTTCTCGCTACTTAGCAACCGTCTCAGCGGATCTGTCGACATCTATAACAAAGACACCAAAGGGATTCTTATCTCCTTGCCCGCCCCGCTTGAGCATGGCACAAGCGTAGTCCCCAACCAGAATGCCGGCGAAGTCAACAACAAGGGCTTCGAACTTGACCTGCGCTGGAACGACCGCATAGGCAGGGTGTCATACAACGTCGGTTTCAACATGGGTTTCGTCAACAACAAGGTCACGAAATTCCAGGGCGACGTGTCGTCGATAAGCGGAGTCTACAAAACCCAGGAAGGCAAACCGATAAACCAGCTTTATGTGATAACCGTAGACCGCATTGTGCGCGACCAGGCCGACCTCGACTATGTTCAGAGCCTTGTCGACAAGAACCCCAACTATTTCGCCACCTACCAGCGGCCTGAACTCGGCGACTTCCTCTACCGCGACGCCAACGGCGACGGCAAGCTTGACACCGACGACCGCGTGGAGATTGGCCACGGCACATTGCCGCGCCTCAGTTATGGGGCCAACCTCGGACTGGCATGGAACGGTTTCGATTTCAGCGTCATGTTTCAGGGTGTCGGCAACCATCAGGTCTACTACAACAACCAGGCCTTCCGCTTCGTCACCGTCATGGGGCAGTCGCTCAACAAGGATATAACCGACAACGCATGGACACCACGCAACCCCTATAACTCGAAATATCCCATCCTGCGCAACAACGCCAACGGCAAAAACAACATAGCCAGCGACGCTTTCGTGCATAACGCAGCCTATTTCCGATGCAAGAATATACAGCTCGGCTACACTGTGCCGAAAAAAATAACACGTAAATTCTTTGTCGAGAACCTGAAAATATACACCAGCATCGACAACCTTTTCACACTGACCGGTTTCCCCGGTCTTGACCCGGAGGTAGGAGCCAACGTAGGCTACCCCGCCGTGCGCCAATACTCGGTCGGATTGAATGTATCATTTTAATCAGCAACAGTTATGAAAACAGCATATATAGCCGCCATCATTGCCGCAGCCGCCATGATGAGCGCATGCGAAGACCTCGACTACACTCCCGGCGACCAGATGTCGGGACAGACTTTCTGGAAAACCGAAGACCATGCCCGTCAGGCAGCGGTCGGGCTATATGCCGCCATGAAAGCCGACTGGTGTTTCGGCCTTGAATTCACTTTCGACATGTGCTCAGATCTTGCCGACGGCACAACGCCGTGGTCTGACATCTCACGGGGCACATCGTTTGCCTCCAACAGCAGCGGCGTGCAGAACCACTGGCAATATCTCTACGAACTGGTACACCGGTCAAACACGGTCATACGCAATGTAAAGCACATGCCCATCAGTCAGGAAACCATCGACCGTGTGACCGGAGAAGCCAGATTTCTTCGCGCCATGGCCTATTTCCGTATGCTCAACTGCTGGGGAGGTGTGCCCTATTACGACGAGAACTGCGACATAAACGAGCAGTTCACCAACCTCAACGCGCCCCGCATCTCGGCCAAAGAGCTCCGTAAGCATATCCTCGACGATCTCACCGACGCCATCGCAAAACTCCCCGTAAGCTGGGATGCGGCCGACCTCGGCCGCGCCACAAAAGGTGCGGCCTACGCCCTGCGCGGCAAGGTCTATCTTTTCAACCGCCAGTGGAACGAGGCGATTGCCGATTTCGAGGAGATAGTTTATAACAAGACCTGCAACTACGGCTATTCCCTTCATCCCGACTATAACGAACTTTTCCGCCTCTACAACGGCAACCACAGCCCCGAAATGATATTCTCCATACAGTCGATCGATGGCAACACCGCCGGCTACGCTCTGAACATCGTGGGATATTTCGGCAACAAATCAACCATGAGGCTGATTGCAGGCAACTGCATCGTGCCGTCGACAACACTTGTCGACATGTATGAGAATCTCGACGGCACCCCCTTCGACTGGGACGACGTGTTCCCCGGATTCAACGCCGGCAACTCGCAGCTGCGCCGCAAGTATATGAGCGTGGCCATCGACCAGGGAAGCACAAAAGTAACCGACCTGCTTGAGTGCGACACCACAAAAGTTATGGACGCCTACCGCCTGCGCGACCCGCGCCTGTGTCTGAATGTAATAACCCCCTACTCACATTATCTCGGCACCGATGCAGGCTCAACTCCGATGGACAAACAGTTCGTGCTTGCCGACCCTGCCAAAGGGGGCGCGCCGATGGAGGCCATGGCATTCATCCGCAACTCCGAGGGGTGGAACTCTTATTTATGGCGCAAATGGATACCCACCGGCAATCTCGACGGCTACTGGGGCGAATACAGCCGCACACCATATGAATTCCCGCTTATACGCCTTGGCGATGTCATTCTTATGCTTGCCGAGGCCTACAACGAAACCGGAGCCGTTGACAAGGCCGTGACAGAGGTAAACAAAATCCGTGAGCGCGCAGGCATGCCCGCACTCAACAGCGGAGCGGAATGGCTCGCCGTAGAGCGACAGGAGGATATGGCCCTGCGCATCCGCCGTGAGAGGGCATTCGAGCTCGCCGGCGAAGGGCAACGGTACTGGGATCTCCGCCGATGGGGTATGCTCGAGGAATCGGTAAAAAACGCCACCGACATATTCGGCGACCTTATGTACACCCGCTCTTATCAGCCCCGCCATGAGCTTTGGCCCATCCCGCTTGTCGAAATGGAACGCAACCTTAATCTGATACAGAACGAAGGCTGGTAAATGCAACACACCTCAGTTTATCCCCCTCTCCCCACCTCTCGGATTCATGCCACATGAGCCATTCTCCAACACGGGTCTTGCGTCGAAAAGAACTGACACAAGACCCGCGTTTCATATCCTCATGCCGAGCATGCCATCATAATGCCTTAGATGTAACGGCTGCACCACATGACACATCGTCGACTTCTCCCACACACTTGAACAGCATTATTTTTCGGAGGCTGCATGATTTTTTTGCTGAAAATGTTGCAAAGTTCAGATCAAGCCTGTAATTTCGCACTAACAAAATTGTTAGTCAATATTGATAGCTAAATCTGTTATGGTAAAAGAAAAGCAAACACCCGACACCGAGGCCAGGATTCTTCAGGCAGCGGAGACCGAATTCCTTACGAAAGGGTTCTCCGGAGCCAGAACCACATCGATCGCCGAAGCGGCAGGTGTCACACATGCCATGTTCCATTACTATTTCCGCACCAAGGAAAAACTCTTCGAGCGTATCATTTCAGAGAAAGTGTCGCAGATGAAAGCCCTGCTGCTTGATACTGTCGGAAATTCCGATATGCCTCTTGAAGAGAAGATACGCAACGTGATCGAGCGGCATCTTGATTTTGTTGCGGCAAATCCTGATGTGCCACGTTTTCTCGTGGGCGAAGTCTTCGCCTATCCCGAGAGGGCAAAAATCATGACCGACAAAATCAAGATCTACGCACCGGCGATGATCGCAGAACTGCAGCGGCAGATCGACGAAGCCGCCGCAGAAGGGATATTTCGGAAAGTCGATGCGCGGATGCTTATAATCGACATCACTTCGCTCAACATCTTCTCATATATGGCGTCGCCTCTCATAAACGCTGTTTTAGACAACTTTATGGATGACTCCGGGAGCTTCCTCGCCCAACGTAAAAAAGAGAATTTTGAAACCATAATGCGAAAGCTAAAGCCCTGAATATATGAAAAAGGCAACTGTCATATTCCTGTTGCTCTGTGTGGCTTCACTCGGCCTTAAAGCCGATGTCATAACCATCAGCCAATGCGTTGAAAAAGCCGTAGACCACTACCCTTCGGTCAGAAAATACGATCTCCTCGCCGCGACATGCGAAGTAGAGTTGTCTGACATAAACCGGGCGTGGCTTCCGCGCATAAGCGCATCCGCACAGGCAACCGTCCAGAACGCCGTACCCTCCTTTCCCGAGGCGCTTTCAGGCATACTCAGCCAGATGGGTCAGTCGTTTGAAGGGCTTGGGAAACTGCAATATAAAGTCGGGGCCGATGTGTCGCAGAACATCTGGGACGGTGGGGTGTCAAATGCCCGTCGGCAGCTTCAAAAAGCCGCGACAGAAACACAGCAAAGCGCGCTCGACGTGGAGTTATACAGCGTGAGGCAACGGGTCGAGAATCTTTATTTTGCCATACTCCTGTCTGAAGAGCAGATAAAGCTCAATGAAAACATGGCAGCCCTTATCCGTTCCAACCGCGACAGGCTTGAAGCCATGCTAAGGAATGGCACGGCAATGCAGAGCGATGTGGATATGCTGGAGGCACAGGCCCTTGTTGTCGGTCAGAATATCGTCCAGGCGAAAAGCGCGGCCGACGGATATCGCAAAGTGCTTGAAATTTTCATCGGCGAAAGCCTGCGTAACCGCGAGCTGGAAAAGCCTGCGATGTCGATGCCCTCATCTTACAACTCCGACCGGCCCGAACTGAAACTGTTTGAACGGAAACTTGGACTGATTGAAGCCGGCCGGCGTCTTTCCGACACCTCCATCATGCCTAAAATCGGATTATTCGCACAGGCTTATTACGGTTATCCCGGCTTCGACTACTTCGGCAGCATGAGAAACCGCGACATGTCGTTCAACATTTTAGCCGGAGTAAAAGTGTCATGGAACATCGACTCATTCTACACACGCCGGAACAGTCAGCGACGCAGTGATTTTGAAATGCGCGACATCGACACCGACAAGGAGATATTTCTGTTCAACACCGGCATGCAGTCGGCCTCGGCCATGGAAAGCATAAACGGGTTGCGCGATGTGATGTCGAAGGATTCACAGATCATTTCGCTGAGAAGAAAAGTGCGCGAGGCGGCCGAATCGCAGCTTGCCAACGGCGTGATCGACGCCACGGCACTTCTTACAAAAATCAACGATGAGAATCAGGCCGTTCTAACAGCCTCATTTCATGAAATAGAGTTACTGCAGCAGATCTATAACCTAAAATATATCCTTAACCGATGAACAGACACCACTACATCATAGCTATGGCAATCATGATGACAGCCTGCGGCAAAGCACCCGAATTCGACGCCACCGGAATCTTCGAGGCGACTACCGTAACGGTATCGGCCGAGACATCCGGAAAAATCCTGTCGATGGATATTTCCGAGGGAGACAGCATAACCTCCCGACAGACCATTGCAGTTATCGACACCGCAATGCTTGTGTTGCAACACCGGCAGCTCGAGAGCCAGAAACTCGCGGTCGAGAAGTCATCGCCCGACATCATGGCCCAGGTATCGTCATTGCGCGCGCAGATAGGCCATCAGAAACAGGAGTGCGACCGGTTCGGACGCCTGCTTGCCGATGGCGCGGCTACCCGTAAGCAGTATGCCGACGCACAGGCACAGCTGAAAGTTCTGCAAGGTCAGCTCAATGCACTGATGTCGTCGCTCTCTAACAGCCGCAACTCGATTGCCGACAACGCCGTGGCGCTGCACTATCAGAAAGAACAGCTGCTGGAACAGATAGCCAGAAGCACCGTGACCTCTCCGCTTACCGGCACTGTACTCACAAAATATGCCGAACCGGGCGAATTCGCCGTGCCCGGAAAACCGCTCTGCAAGATAGCAGATCTAAGCCAGATTTACCTGCGAAGCTACTTCACGGCATCTCAGCTCGCCGATTTAAACATCGGCCGGAAAGTAACGGTAATCGCCGACTTCGGCGGCGACAGACAATATGAATATCCCGGCACAGTTACATGGATATCCCAGGAGAGCGAATTCACGCCCAAATCGATCCAGACCAACGATTCGCGCGCCAATCTCGTTTACGCCGTCAAGATAGCCGTCAGGAACGACGGCCGGCTGAAACTCGGTCAATACGGGGAAGTGCGTTTATGAAACCTGCAATCGAAATATCGGCTATTTCCAAAAGCCATGGCGCTGTCGTGGCCCTCGACCGTGTGAGTTTCACGGTCGGACATGGCGAGCTGTTCGGTCTCATCGGGCCTGACGGCGCCGGAAAGAGTTCACTTTACCGCATCCTGTCAACACTTTCCATCCCCGACAGCGGCGTGGCCACGGTAAACGGTCTGGATGTAGTGCGCGATTATAAAAAACTGCGCTCGAGAATCGGATACATGCCTGAAAAGTTCTCGCTTTATCAGGATATGACCGTTGCCGAGAATATGGCATTCTTCTCCTCGTTGTTCGGCGTGTCGGTCAAAGAAAACTACGACCTTATAGCGCCGGTATTCTCCCAGCTCGAGAAATTTCCCCACCGCATGGCCGGCGCGCTGTCGGGAGGCATGAAACAGAAGCTGGCCTTGAGCTGCGCGCTGATCCACCGCCCTGACATTCTGTTGCTCGACGAGCCGACAACCGGAGTGGATGCTGTGTCGCGCAACGAATTCTGGGACATGCTCGCCACACTGCGCGAAAAAGGGATCACCATACTTGTGTCTACATCATACATGGACGAGGCAACACGGTGTGAACGCATCGCCATGATAAACAACGGGCATATACTTGCCGTCGACACCCCCTCGGCCCTTATCGGCCGGATGGATGAGAATCTGTATAATGCCGTGGCTACCGATATGTTCGGCCTGCTGACAGGCCTGAGAAGAAACCCCGATGTGATCGACTGCTATACATTCGGCGCCACACTCCATGTTGTAGGCAATGAAAAATTTTCAGCCTTGAAGGCCGAGGCAATGCTTCGTGACGCGGGCATACCCGATGCGAGAATCTATCCGGCCACAGGCAATATCGAAGACCTATTCATAAAACAGATTCGTGATGAAAGATAACAGTCTTGCCATATCAGTGCGCGGCCTGACAAAGAAATTCGGAAGTTTCACAGCCGTCGACCATATATCGTTCGATGTAGGGCGTGGCGAGATTTTCGGCTTTCTCGGAGCGAACGGGGCCGGAAAAACAACAGCCATGCGCATGCTCTGCGGGCTGACTTTCCCCACTTCCGGAGGTGGCCGTGTGGCGGGGTTTGACATCGCCTCGCAATCGGAGGAGGTTAAACGCCACATCGGAT
>CAMWTV010000006.1 GCA_947177215.1 uncultured Muribaculaceae bacterium | reverse complement strand
CGGTTGCCGAGACCGCCTATAATGACAGCCCGCTGTCGGGCAACGAGGCCGAAGTCACGCACACATTCAACTACAACGTGGCACCTGTCTACAACCATGGCGCCGGCATAATCGGCAACGAAGCCACCGCAAGTCTGGAACTATCGGGCATCGAGGTTATCGACATTGACAAAGCCGACACCGCATCAACCCGCTACTTCAACCTCCAGGGCATGCGTGTAGCCGCCGAAAACCTCACTCCCGGCATCTACATCGCCGTCAGAGGAGAAACTATAAGCAAAGTCATGCTCAAGTAAGAACTGTCACACGACAACGCTACCGGCCTCCGGAAGTCTCGCACGGGCTTCCGGAGGCTTTGCTTTTCCATATGGTGAGATTACATAAAGGGAGGCGGTAAAATTTTAACCTGTGAGAATTTGGCAACATGCACATTTTTGCATATTTTTGCAGCGCAAGCAGAATCATATGCTCCGGCTGCCATTCTGCGGAAGATTACATTGCCTTGGCAATATGGCAACTGTAAAGTTGCTGTAAGCAATGGGACGGCTCTTCTTCCATAACCGACAACACTACATAACTGCGTCCCGTCTTGCAGAATATCCGATAAGTGTGACTCAGGCAACACTCCTGATCGCATGTGGAATATTCATGTGGCAAGACAGGGCATTCCCCACCGACAGATTATCATCGCGTTCCCCCGGTCTTTCCACTGATGGAGAGGCCGTTATTGTTATGCGCACATACATCACCTTAAATCCTGACCTGTAACCCGTGTTAATTATGCAACATATCAGCAATCTGATTCCATGAATCACGGCCATAGGGGGGATTCCGGGTCATCGCCGATGGTGAAAACAAACGCAAAATCGTTATCTAATAGCAACTGAAAGACACCGGAGCGTCGATCTGACGCTACCAGGGCTGCGCTGTAACAGATTACGGCGCAGCCTCTGTTTTCAGTAGCGCCCACACATCATAACCGCTATTCTGACCGGATTCTGACAGAATCTGACAGGATAGTGGTTATGCGTTGTTTGTAAGGCCGGATTTTTTAAGGTAATTTTGCAGCGGGGTTGTAACCGATGTCTATGACCAACCATGTTTCAAGTATCTAAAACCTGATCTAATGTTACCAAAAAGAATCTTAGCCCTTCTGAGCGGGCTGATTGCGAGTGTGGCTGTCTGGGCTGCCACAGGAGAGATAAACGTGTTTTTCAACGGCGCGGCCGACGGAGCTTTCCAGCTTGACGGAGCCGAGGTCTATATAGCCGGCAACGATCACCGGCTCATGGCCACTGCGGCCGATCTAATGGCCGGCGATGTGGCCGCGGTGTGCGGCGAACGCCCTGCGGTGGTAAAGAAAACCGGGAAAAAACCGGTGGTTATAATCGGCACAGCCTCTAACCGGCAGATAAGGTCACTGGCAGAAAAAGCAGGCATAGATCTGACCGAACTCGACGGTGCGTTCGAGCGTTTTCTGGTCAAAACGGTGTCGGCCCCGTTCAAGGGGTGCCCGGCGGCACTGTTCGTCATAGGCAGCGATCCGCGCGGAGCCACCTACGGCGCGCTTACCGTGACCGAGAAAGCCGGAGTGTCGCCATGGCACTGGTGGGCCGACGTGCCTGTGACAGCGCATGAGAACATATATGTCGAAGCCGATTATCTCTCCGACGAGCCGACTGTGCGCTACCGCGGAATTTTCATCAACGATGAAGACTGGGGCCTTACCCCATGGGCCGGAAAAAACTATGAGCCTGAGGTAGGCAACATCGGCCCGCGAACCTATGCCCGCGTATGCGAGCTGCTGCTGCGCCTGAAGGCCAATATGCTGGCCCCGGCGATGCACACCTGTTCCGACGCTTTCTACACCCACAAGGAGAACATGGAGGTGGCCGACAGATACGGCATCATGATAACCACTTCACACTGCGAGCCGCTGCTGTTCAACAACGCCTCGAAAGCAGAATGGGATTCGGCGAAAGACGGGGAATGGAACTACAAGACCAACCGCCAGACAATCTACGACAAGCTTGACGCCCGTGTGGCCGAGGCCGGAAAATATGACAACATCTACACCATGGCCATGCGTGGCCTGCACGACGAGGGGATGAGAGGCGACATGAGCGTTGACGAGAAGGTGGGTGTGCTCCACAATGCGATCATGGATCAGCGGGGCATTCTCGAACGCCATGTCGGCAAGCCTGTCGAGAGCATCCCCCAGATATTCGTGCCATACAAAGAAGCCCAGGAACTTTATGAGCGCGGCCTCGAGGTGCCCGACGACATCACCCTTGTGTGGCCCGACGACAACTACGGCTATATCAAGATGTTGAGCAATCCCCGCGACCGCAAACGTAGCGGAAGGGCCGGAGTCTATTATCATATCTCATATCTCGGAGTGCCCCACGACTATCTGTGGATAAGCACAACGGCCCCCATGCTGATGTATGAGGAGATGAAAAAAGCCTATGACACCGGCGCCGACCGTTACTGGCTCCTGAACGTGGGCGATATAAAGCCCATGGAGCTTTCGATGCAGCTTTTTCTGTCAATGGCCTGGGATTTCAACAAATTCTCCTACAGCAACATCAACAGCTACCAGACCGATTTCATGTGCTCGCTGTTCGGACAAAAGCTAAGACCGCAGATACAGCGCATTCTCGACGAATATTACCGCCTGGCATGGAGCCGCAAGCCTGAGGCCATGGGATGGGAACGCGAGTGGGACTCGGCCGAATTCACCGGCCTGCGCGACACGGAATTCTCATTTGACAACTACAACGACGCACGCCGGCGCCTGGCCGACTACACCGCTCTGGCCGATATGACCGAGAAGGTAATGAAATCGCTTCCCGACAGCCTTCAGCCGCCATTTTTCGAGATGATAGGCTATCAGGCCATGGCATCGAACCAGATGAACCGCAAATTCCTGCTGGCACAGCTCAACCATGAATATGCCGCAAAAGGAGAGACCGCCCGCGCCAACAGGGCGGCCAGAATGGCTCTGGAGGCCAACGACAGCATCGAGGCGCTTAACCGCATCTACAACACTATGCTCAACGGGAAATGGAACCACATGATGACTGTGCCTCCCGGCATCTGCGCCCTCTATCAGAACATGCCTGAACTGACCGTGAAGGGCACGGCGGAAGAGGATATAGACCTGACACCTGTGGCCGAGGACTATGCCATGGAGGGGTGCATGTACGTGCCTGTGCCGTCGTTCTCGAAAATAGTTGCCGGCGAGGCCCACGATGTGAGGCTTCTCCAAGGGATAGGCTTCGACTGGCAGGGGCTTCAGTTAGGCGAGATAACACAACCTGCCACTGACGCGTCGAAACCGGGATGCCCCCTGCGTGTGGAATACGACCTGCCCGCGATCGATGCCGACTCGGTGAAAGTGATTCTCTACACAGTGCCCCGCTTCCCGCTCTACAAAGGGATGAACACTTCGTTCGGAATCGCGATAGACGGAGCAATGCCCTATGTGTCGAACTTCATTCCGAAAGAACAGTCAAAGCCCTGGAAAGACAACGTTATTCGCAACGCCATGATAACGGAAGCCTCCTTCCCTATCGACCGCAATGCCGGGAAACACACGCTTACGATAGGTTGCGGCGACCCGGGACTGATAGTGCAGCGCATTCTCATCGACTGGGGAGGCCTCAGACCCACCTATGTGGGCCCTTCCGACCCGCGGAAAGGTTGATTTTGTTTGGATATCTGAAGGGTTAATGTTACCTTTGCGAAAAGGTAGCGTCAGCCGACAGGCAACACACCCCGTCGACTGACAGGCCAACTCCAATATCCAGGAATGACAGACAGACTGAAAAAACTTATGACACAGAACCCCGCCTGTCGCACTGTTGCGGCGGGAGGGGTTTTATGCGCGCTGCTGGCCGGATGCTCTGGAATGTCGGATCAGGAGAAACGCATGATCGGGAAATATTACATCCCTGCGGTCTCCGACACACGTCCGCTCATAGAGCTGAACAACGACAACCGGGCTGTGATAAGGGCTATCCGCCCCGGAGAACTCTCGTTTTTCGTGACCGGAGTCTGGAAAGTGCGCGACGATTCGCTCATAATAGAAAACGATGCGTCAAGCATCACGATAGAAGACGGCGATGCGGCGCTCATCGGCGATGTGGCGCCCAGAGTGGCATACCCGATACTGAGTTATGACGAGACTGTGCTCAGTCTCGACCGTGGCGGAATCGTGTATGATTATCACAGACGCCCCGAATAATGCGGCAGCCTGAAAACAACAGGGTCATAGACCGAATTATGAATGAAAAATTTAGCATGAAACCGATAAAGCAACATGTCGCATGCCTAAGGCTTGCCGACACCTTTCGATTGATTCTGCTCTGTGCGGCCATTACGATGCTCGCGGCGTGTCATGGCGAAGCCGTATCGGCCGAAGAGTGCCTCGACGACGCATCCGTTTCGCTCGCCGAAGGAAATTGCCAGCAGGCTCAGACCACTTGCCACCATCTGCTCACACTGGTGACTGAGAACGACACGGCTCATATATCGGCCACCCAGGCCGCACGGCTCGGGATTCTGTTCATGAAACTCTCGGAGCATCAGAAGGAAGACGAGAATGTGGCCGATGCCATGGTCTGCCTCAGATATGCCTACCGGATGTCAGACGACTCGCTGAGGGGGTTCTGGACAACACTACAGCCCGAAGACGAACGTCACTTCGTGCTGTTGCGGCGCATCGGCATGTCGATCGACAATCCGGTTGACCTCTCGGAGCGCGACATGCCCGAAGATTACAGCCGCGAGGAAAACAATTCCGAAGCAGATAACAACTAAACACCCCGCGAGAATGGACTGGAAATCATCGCTTGAAGCACTGAAACAGACTCTTCCCGAAGGGGAAGAACAAAAAATCGAGAATACAGACACGGCAGAATCCACCCGCTCCGTGCAAAACGGGCGGCTTGACGTGATTCTTGACAGAAAAGGGCGCAAAGGGAAAGAAGCCACAATTGTGGCCGGATTCACCGCCGACGACGCCGAAGTGGAGCGGATAGCGGGGATGCTGAAAAAGAAACTGGGAACCGGCGGATCGGCCCGTGGAGGCGAAATCCTGATCCAGGGCGACAAACGCACAGCTGTGTCAGAAGCGCTGAAGGCAATGGGATTCACCGTGAGAGTGTTATGATCGCCTGATAATCATGCCTCGGCACAAAGAAGTCAACTGACCATGAAAACGTTTAAAATGTATGCAAGCAGCGTCAACGAGCGCTATCTCGACGAGCTTGTCGAAATTTTGAAAAAGGGAGGTGTGATAATCTATCCCACCGATTCGCTCTATGCCATAGGGTGTGATGCGCTTAACAACCGCGCGGTTGAAAAAGTGTGCCGGATCAAGGAGATCAACCCAGCCCGGCAGCGGCTTTCGATGGTGTGTTCCGGAATTTCACAGGCAAGCGAGTTCGCCCGCATCGACAACGAGGCGTTCAGGCTTCTGAAAATGAACCTTCCCGGGCCATTCACATTCATCCTTCCGGCCTCGACAAAGCTCGCCAAAGCCTTCAAAGGGCGCCATGAGGTCGGGGTGCGTGTGCCCGACAACGCCATAGCCACCCGTCTGGCCGAAGCGATGGGAAATCCGCTTCTTAGTGCTTCGGTTGACCGCGACGACGACTCCGCCAACGAACCGATGGATGCCGAAGAGATAATGCTGCGCTACAACCACCTGGCCGATGCCATGGTCGACGGCGGCCAGCTTACAGGAATCCCTTCGGCGGTTGTAGATCTGACAGACCCGTCGGCACCCGAAATTCTGCGTGAAGGGCCGGCCGAACTGCGCGAATGACTCATAACGTCAGATTGCCTGAATGCCATATTTTGCATATCTTTGCGTCATGATTTAACCTGGCGGCGATAGCGGCCGTCCGAAAATTCAACGTATATATAACTTATATCTTTCCATGAAAAGATTTCTGAGAAAATTACAGCTGGCAGCTATCGCCGGCTTTTCCGCCTGTGGAGTAATGCACTCCGCACCGGTCACGATAGTTTCAAACAGTCAGCCGGGAGCGTTCCCGATAGTAGGAACCGACGGCACCACCGCCACATTTGTAATCGATCCGGCCGATGCCGAAGTGGTCACTGCTGCCGCCGAGGCCGTGAGCAACGACATCAGGCTGATAACCGGACAGACACCGGCTCTTGCCGGCTCTCTCGACGGCACTCGTTTTCCGATCATCGCCGGCACGGTCGGACAGTCACCGCTCATCGACGCACTCGCCTCGGAGGGCAAAATAGATGTGTCGGAAGTGGCCGGAAAATGGGAAGCATATGGTCTGGCCGTAGTTGATAACCCCGCCGACGGAATCGGGCAGGCCCTTGTTGCCTACGGAAGCACTCCGCGAGGCACCGCCTACGCGCTTTTCGAACTGTCGCGTCTCATGGGGGTGTCGCCCTATGTGTGGTGGGCCGATGTAAAGCCCGAAGAGCGCGACGCGCTTTACGCCACCGCGGGAGCAAGCGTTACAGGCGAGCCGTCGGTTAAATTCCGAGGCATATTCATCAACGACGAAGACTGGGGCCTGACTCCCTGGGCCGCCCGAAACATCGACTCAAAATACAACAACATCGGCCCCAACACCTATGCCAAAGTAATGGAGCTTCTTCTGCGTCTGCGCGCCAACGTGCTCTGGCCGGCCATGCATCTTTGCTCGCAGGCATTCTGGGACAACAAAGACAACCTGCCTGTGGCCAAAAGATATGATATCGCCCTCGGATCGAGCCACTGCGAGCAGATGCTTCGCGACAACGAATGGGAGTGGCGCCGCTATGAGGACGGATCGGGAACATATGACAACTGGAACTATGTCACGAACAAAGACAAGATACAGCGCTATTGGGAAGAACGCGTGATCGAGAGCAAAGGGTTCTCGGCCATGTACACTCTCGGCATGCGCGGTGTTCACGACTGGGGCATAAGCGGTTACCCCTCTACAGCCGACAAGGTGCGCGGCCTGACGGAGATAATCGGGTTCCAGCGGTCGCTTATCGAGAAGCATATCGGCCGGCCTGAGACGGTGCCGCAGATATTCATCCCCTACAAGGAGGTGCTCGATGCCTACAATGCCGGCCTTGAAGTGCCTGAGGATGTGATTCTCACATGGGTCGACGACAACCACGGCTATGTTCGCCAGCTTCCTACCGAGACCGAACAGAAGCGGTCGGGAGGACACGGTGTGTATTATCACCTGTCATATTACGGCACACCTGCCGACTACCTCTGGATCTGCTCGACATCTCCGTCGCTCATCAGCTACGAGCTTGTGAAAGGTTATGAGAACGGAATCCGCGACCTGTGGGTGATCAATGTAGGCGACATAAAGCCCGCCGAGGCCGAACTTGAATTCTGCATGGATCTGGCATGGGACATCGAGGCATGGCAGCCTGAGAAAGCTTATGAATACAACCGCTACTGGGCAGCCAAGACATTCGGCGAGGATGTGGCCGACGAGCTTGCCGGGATAAAGCTCGGATATTACGAGCTTGGCTCGGCGGGAAAGCCCGAACATGTGTTCGGAGTGTCGTATAACGACCGTGAGATGGACGAGCGCATAGAGCGCTACGCCGATCTCGCCGCCAGAGTCGATGCCCTTTCGGCTTCGATACCGCCACGTCTGCACGACGCATATTTCCAGCTTGTGGAATATCCGGTAAAAGGCGCGTATTACATGAACCTCAAGACATTCCGTGCGAAGCAAAGCCTGACCCTTGCTGCGGCCGGCCAACGGGAAAGCGCGCTCAACTATGCAGCCGAGGCACGCAAGGCATACCGCATGATCAGCGACCTTACCGACAGATACAACACCGGCATTGCCGACGGCAAATGGAACGGCATCATGAACTTCAAGCCGCGTGAACAGTCGCAGTTCTTCATGCCCGAGACAGCCACGATGAGCGGAATCTCGCCGTTTGCCGTGGATATGCCTGTCGATGAGTTCGCCATTGTGCCCGCCGCCGAATATGTGGCCTCACAGGGTAGCATCAAGGAGATCCGCAACCTCGGCATAGGCGAAAGCAGCGTTACCGTATGGCCGATGGACAACCGCAACTATGGCACACGCGATATTCCGGAAGCTCCGTATGTTGAATATTCGGTGCCTGTCAGAGCTGGCGAGAACATCATCGAGGCCCGTTTCCTCCCCACGTTCCCCATCCATAGCGGCGGGTCGCTCAATGTGGCCATAAGCGTCGACGGCGGAAAAGCCAATGTGATATCGCTCAAGACTGTGGCTACCGAAGGAAAATGGAACACCACCGTGATGCAGGGTTTCAACGACGCCACTGTGAAATATACCGCCGAAACCGAAGGGAATGTGTCCGTGCGCGTGTCGATGCTGAACCCCGGAATAGCCCTCAGCGAGATTTACACACGGTTTCCGGCCGATGAGTCATCAAGCCTGACCAACCGGCTGCTGGTCAATCCTGACTTCGAATATGACGCGGCAGGCAACCTCAATACATCGGGAGAAACCAGCCGTGGTGTGCCGACGGGTTGGAGCATCAAAGGAACTCTTAACGGCAACTCATACGGCATCAACAACGACGCCACAAACTTCCATGGCAACAATCTCTGCTGGATGAATTCGTTCCCTATGCCCGACAGCTTCGAACTGTCGCAGACTGTTGCGGCAGAGAAGCTCGAAGAGGGCTACTATCTGGTGCGCTGTCTGCTCTGGGTTCAGGAAAACATGAAAGGCACCTGCCGCCTGTTTGCCAACAACAACGTGCAGTATTACGGTTACGAAAGCGATTACAGCCGCATCCTCACCACCGGCGAGAACAACTCCTATGCCGGATATGCCGGCGGACAGCCGAGTAATGTCGTGCTCAAGGAGATGGCTGTGGTGGTTCATGTAGGCCCGGGCGAAGACCTCAAGGTCGGCATACGCTCAAGCAACCGGAAAAAAGACGGATCGGCGGCTACCGACAACACCGGATGGTTCAAGACCGACAACTTCCGCATTGACCGTCTGGAGGGCTATACAGGCACATCGGAAGAGGATCTCACCCTTACGAAAGCTCTTATAACCAACTATGACTTCGAGCTGTATGACGACAATGGCACAATCCGCGAGAACACTTCGGGCGAAACACGCCGATACACACCTTACGGATGGAAGCTTCAGGGCGATTTCCCCGGCACATCATATGGCATAAACAGCGACATGGTGAACCCCAACGGGAAAAACGGTTGTTGGTTTCTGCCCAAAGAGGGCCTCATGCCCAACGATTTCGAGCTTTACCAGACCATCCCCGCCGGAAAGATCGAGCCGGGAAGGTATCTTGTGTGCTGTCGGCTCTGGCTCCAGGACGGCCATCTTGGCACAACACGCCTTTTCGCCAACAACAACGTGCAGTATTACGGCATGGACATTGACTATGCCCGGAATCTCACCGACGGCGAGGAAAACAGTTTCGCCGGCTATATCGGCGGACAGGACAACAACTTCATCCTTCAGGACATGTATGTATATGTCGATGTGAAAGAGGGTGAGGATCTGCGTATCGGCATACGCTCAGGCAACCGGAACGCAGACGGATCAGAAGGATGCGACCGCTGCGGATGGTTCAAGACCGACTATTTCCGCATCCATAAGGCCGATCTCTCCAGTCTCGGAAACATAACCGCCGGCAACAGCACAACACGCTCGGAAGTCTACGACCTTGCCGGGCGCATGGTTGCCTCCGACATCTCGTCGATAGCAAAACTTCCGGCAGGCATTTACATTTCAAACGGACAGAAGTTCGTGAAGAAATAACCTGCTTACATCTACCTACAGCAACGGCCCCTGACGGAATCTAACCTGTCAGGGGCCGTTGTCATGCCGTATGGTTCAGTTTCAGCGCACAACCAGCTTATGGACTGCCGACCCGGCGGAGACCACATAGAGACCGGCGGGAACAGCCACCGAGACACGGCCCGCACCGTCACCCTTCGACGAAGCCACAAGCCGTCCGTCAAGAGAATATATCTTTACCTGACACCCGTCACAGTTCATGACATGAATCATGCCGGGAGTTGATGTCACGCGGATCGGGGCTACGGATGTGACTGCCGAGAGACCGGCAAGGTCAAGCACTACAGGATCGCATACGGCCGACTCGCCGTCGGAATACACGGCGCTTACAGAGTAGGCATAAGTTTTCTGCGGATCGGCGGTAGTGTCGGTAAAACCTGTTATGGCCACAGGTTCGGAATTGAGACGCTCGGTATCTCTATAAACGTTATAGCCTCTTACCTCATGAGTTATAAGAGATGCGCCGTCGGCGATATAAGAAATGTCGTCAAGAAACAGGGCGGTCTTTGTCGAAACCGAACGCACTGCGAAGTAGAGCGAACCTTCCGGCAGAGCGAAACTGTAGCGAGTCCACTGCGTCGGGATGTTTCTTACAGTGCCCACCTCCTTGAAAGCCGACATATCGGCAGTAGTCGACGAAGCGAGAACCGTAATTGTCTCCAGCCCCTGGGTCAGATAGTCGAGGCTCTTGGCATTTAGGCTTATCTCCTGCGCGCAACCCTGAAGGCGGGGCGATATCAGATAATCGCCCGAAGGGGTCGAAGCACCGCTGCCGGCCGAATAGGCTGTCATCACAAATTTCGTTCCTGAAACACAGCTCCAGCCATCGGCAGGTGTTGCCGCAGGAAGCTGCGCGAGGTCAACGGTTGTGAACGCATAGTTTTCCCAGGCATAATCGCCGGGGAACTCAATCCATGCGCCGTTGCTGTTCTGGAACTCCATGCAGTAGAAATTTGACGGATCACCCTCAACACTCCCCCATTCGCCGATGCCGGAAGTTATAAATCCGGAATAGCTCTCGAAGTCCTCGAGAGTCACCTCAAACTGGCTTTCGGGAAGTATCGGAGCATTCCACCCGAGAATCACAACTCCGTCCTCGGTCGAACCGTGCAAGGAGGTCACTCCGGGCAGATCCACCGTTTCGAGAGGAACCGAAAGAGGTTTCGACATATTGTTGGCCTGATTCTGGTCAGCGTCATAAACAATCTCGCTGTGCAGTGTTATCCGATCGCCGTAAACGGCATCGGGCACAAAGCTTACAAGAACTTCGCCGCTGCAGCCCGCTTCTATGTCGGGGCCGGCGGCCGACGACAGCATATTGTCGCCGGCATAGAGGTCGACACGGTAGCCCGATGCCTTCTCGCGCCCGATGTTGTTTATCCGGGCTTTGACTGAAGCCTGACATCCGGCAACAAGCTTTACAGGAGCCTCCAGGGCGCCTGCGGCAAGATTGCGGTCAACATCGTCAGTAAACGATATGCCGTCGATGTAAAGTTTGTCGTCGCCACAGATATTTCGTGTATGGAACACGAGCTGTATCACATCGCAACCCATATATTTGTCGAGAGGCACAGAAACCTCTTTCCACGTGAGATTCCCGTTATTCAACGGCAGGCTCGCCACAAGATCCGCGCCAGCACCGTCGGCAATGATCTCCACATCGAGGTTATCGCTTATGGCACTATGGGCGAATGCGAATTTCAGGCGGGGGACGGCCGTTTTTCCGATCGCCATCTTAGGCGACAGCAGCCTGATCTCTTCCGGCTCGGAAGAATAGCACAACACAGCCATCACACCGTTGTCGCCGGTAAAGTCAGCCATGCCGTCATCGGCCAGCGACCAGGCATTCCACGAATTGAGACTGTTCATAGGCAGCGAAGGCCACGGGTAATAAACCGGACGGGCGGCGGCGAATGTCTCGTCAAGAGGAGCCTCATAGGGGGTGCCCGCTACAATAAGCTCAGATGCGACAGCATCGCCGTTACCCACTGCCGACGATGCAGTTATTTCATAGACCACGAACATCTGCTCGGTGAGACTTTCCTCGATGAAATCAGAGGCGCTGCACTGCACTGCCTCTACCTCCTTCCACTGGTTTCGTCTTACGGTATATTCCAGAGCCGACTGATCGACATAACCACCGTTCTTGCCTGTCAAAGGAGCTTTCCATGTTATGTCGACATGCCCGGGTGAGGTCTCCACAAGACTGATGTCAGTAACAGTGCCCGGTATGTCGGTACCGATATATGCTCTCAACGAGATCTCCTCGCCCGCACCCGCGTTATTCACAGCTACCGCTGTGTAGCGGTTGAACCCTTGGACGGGAGAGGTGTCGCGGAAAGAGAGCGACTGTGAGGCAGACACATTGGCGAATGTATTGACAAGTGTGCCGTCACGGAGAAGATTCACACTGAAGGTGTCTGAAATCGGACTTCCGTTTATCAGACGCTCCGGCGCGGTGAGTGTAACAAGGGCGCCGAGTGCGCCGAGAGCATCAGGCTCTACAAGAAGATTCGCGGGCGCGGCGGGCGCGGCAGAAGAGCCTATACCCTCGACCGACAGGTTGTCAAAACCGAAACTGCCTGAATTCGGAGCACCCGTGAGATGAAAGCCTATATAATATTCTCCCGAAACAGCCACATGGAAGTTTACCTCGATCGTGCGCCATTCATAGGGAGTTCCCACATTCGTCGATGCCACAATCTCGGTGTCAAGATCGGATATGCCGGGAAGAGTCCCGAGCATGACCCCGATCTGATAAGGGTCGAACGAACTGGCACACACATCGAAACGCAGACGGTAGTTGACCGACGCATCGAGCGCAAGCGGAGGAGTGACCATCCAGTCGTCGGTGTTGCCTGAGGAGTTTCCGGGATATGAGGCCTTTTCTCCGGCGATATCATGGCCCCATGTCATGCCGTCGGCATTGGCATCGGTAATCATGATGTTGCCGAACTGTATTGTTGAAGAGAAATCTTCTGTATAAGGCATCTCCTTCGGTGCGCCCATGGTGATACGGTTCGACGTTGCCGGAGCTGAAGCCATGCCGTTGGCCATGGCAGTGACCACATACCAGTATGGGGCAAGACGAGGAGCTTCGATTGTTTCTGAAAAATCGGTGGCGGCAATGCCGTCGGCCACTGTGATATTACCGGGATAACGCACAACCTTATACCGCAAAGCCGAGTTGTCGACATAACCGCCATGCTCTCCGGCCGCGGGAAGCGTCCATGACAGTGACAAAGCGTCTGATGCGTTTTTCACAAGTCTAAGATCAGACACCGCAAGCGGAGTGTCGTGACCTATCCACCGTGAAATTGTTGATTTGCCACCCTCGCCGGCGGAGTTGGAAACCGACACCGACATTTTCCACAACCCCTGTGACAGCGAGAGCGGAATGCTCACAACCTCGCCCGGGGCAGCCTGTCCAGAAGCCGGATAATCGTTGGCTCTGAAATTCCATGTAAGCTTTTCTGTAAGCGGCGCGCCTCCGGCGGTTTTATCAGGCATTGTAAACGAAACCGTTCCGGCCGTCTCTGCCGCGTTGAAAACTGCCGAGAAACCGCCAACGGTTCCGGGGGCTGACGGATCGTGTTCCGGCATGATAAAAAGCCCCGTTATCTCTTCCTGACCGGAAAAATCGTAAAGCAGCGAAGCCTTGCCGGTTTCAAGATCAACCTCATACAGACCTGAACTATAATCTTCTCTTACAGCCGCCCAATAACATTTGCCTGAAGCCGTGTCGAAAACCGCGCCCTGCACTGAAAAAGGAGCCACACCTGTGTTGCCTTTCAAAGTCATCGAGGCGTCGGCTTTGTTGACCGAATATACTCCGCCGTCGATGCCGATCGCAAACAGGTTGGATGCGGCATCTGTCACCATGGCCACAGGCTGCACACGCATAATTCCTATTTCTGAGTAACCGCCGCTCTCAGGATCGAGAATGCCGAGACGCGGGCTGCCGCTTACAAAACACCCGTAAATCCGGTCGGCAGCATGATCATAAGCCAGACCGAGCGCGGGGGTAACACCTGAAACGGTGCGCTCAGGAAACCATGTCGAGGTGTCGTAGACAGTCAGAGTGCGTTCGGAGGCATTTATCGAGTAATATGTGTCGCCGCCCACACAAAGACCGCCTCCATGAGAGAGAATATTCTCTCCTCCGGGCACAGGAGTGAGCGAGGCGGCATCTTCAGTAGTAAACGTATAAATGCCGGGGGAATTGCCGAAATCCGTCGCGGAATAAAGCAGGTTACCGTGAATGGTAATAGCGCTTGCCGACGGTGACACCATAAGCGATGTGACTGCAACTCCGGCCAAGGCGGATTTCAAAAATAATGTTTTAAGATTCATATGATCGGTTTTATTGAAATTTTTGCGGCGATTAAATATTGGCGATGCAACAAAGTTAGCTATTTTATGTGTGTCAGCCATTTTTTAAATGTTAAAACCGTTACTATTCCGCAAAGCGTGAAGAATAATACGTAAATTTGCATAATACACAATGCGCTAAAAATTCGCCCGATGAATATGATTTTTAAAAATATCGCACTCGCCGCGATAGCCGTCACGGCATCCCTGACAGAGCTGATGTCAGCCTCACAACTGCCGGAACAGAGCTATTGCGCCGGATATAACCGCTCTGAGGCAGAGAAATTCTGGGGAAGTGAGTCGAACGCCCACCTGTCGGCGGCGGTGAAACTGACGGCCGACATGCTTCAGGGCACCGGGATTGTTGCGTTGAAATTCTGCATCGACCCGGCTCAGAAAATGAACGACTGTCTGATATTCATCAAGGATAATCTCGACAACGAATATAACCTATATGACCAGGAGTTCTCGCCAGCGGCAGGATGGAACACCGTGTGGCTTGACTACCCGTTTCAGCTCGATGGAATCAACGAACTGTATATCGGTTATGAACTGACCTGCAAAGGCGATGTGATTGGCTATGCCGAAAAAACAAATATGACAGGCACCGAGCCTGACCGTGTGCGCAACGGTTATGGTGAATGGGAGTATCTGTCGAAAAAAACAGGCACCGACGTGCAGCTGGCCTTAGGGGCGATTCTCTCCGGCGGCGATTACTCGCAGCTTCCCGAATATGGGTTCGAGTTCATACCAGACCTTAACCCGGCGACTGTAAAAGCCGACACACCATTTGAATTCAGAGGCAAAGTTATCAACACCGGCACCCGCACTGTTGAAAAACTCACCTTCCACACCATTGTCGATGAAATAGAAACGGGCGAACCGTTTACCGCCGATGTGGGGATGCTGCATCATGACATAGTTGACATAAGTGTGCCGGTGAGCGTAGAGCAAGGCCCTCACTCGGTGTCCGTGTGCCTGACCGACGGAGGCAACAACGTTTACAGGGCCGTGTGCGATGTCGAAGCTTTCGAACGCGCATATCCGAAGGTGCCTCTTGTAGAAGTGTTTACAAGCCAGTATTGCACCAATTGCCCCGATGGAGAAAACACTCTCGACAAGGCTTTGAAAAGTTTCGGAGAACCTGTTGCACGGATCGACCACCACGCCGGATTCACCGCCGACAATTTCACGATAGCCGCAAGCGAGGAGGTGGCCGGCATCTTTGGGGTCAGCTCTGCCCCGAGAATGATGCTGAACCGCACACCGCTTACGGTCTATGAGACAGATTATCCACACTTCCACCCCGCTTATGTAACTGCCGGCGACTTCGAGCCTCACAAAAGAGTCAACACACTTATAGGCACAGCAACCGAAGCCGTATATCACACCCCTGACCGGATTGTGAATGTCAAAATAACGGTAGAGGAAAATCTGTTGTCGAACTATGACAATGTGCGGCTTCATGCCGCGGTCTGTGAAAACAATGTGACCGATTTCCAGCTGACACGCGGAGCCTCTGAACTCAATTATGTGCATTCACACGCGCCACGGCTTATACTCACCCCCGCCGAAGGTGTGGCTGTTGAGTTTGATGCCGACGGAAGGGCCGTAATGAATTTCTGTGCGGAGATTCCTGTTGCGAAAAAGGGGTTGCCCGCCGCCGACTACCTGCCTGTTGCCGAAAACCTTGAAGTGGTGGTTTTTCTAAGCGAGGATGGAGGCCTGATGAAATCGCCGGTGCTTAACGCCGAAACGGCAGCGGTGGAAATATCGCATGAGTCAGGCATGGAGCGGATCAACGCCAATTCAAAGGGTCTGGCTGTTAAAATCGGCCCTGACGGTTCTGTCACACCGGTCTTCGCCGACAGTGTGGTGGAGATATACTCTATCCATGGTGTGAAGGTCGCCACTGTATCCGGGGATGGAAAGGTGATACTTGCCCCGGGCATTTACGTAGCCCGCACCACAAGTGGCGCGGTCACCCAGAAAATAGTTGTCAACGGCTGATTTTACGGCGCAGAATTCTGACCGACACAACACCGGAGACAGCTGTCAGCGGGATGGCTGCCAGCGGTGACCACATAAGTGCTATAAAGGCCGCAGACGCGCATATGGCGGCTGTGTAGATGCCAAACGGGACAAAACCCCGGTTAATCCAGAGACGATAGCGGTGGAAATAGACAGCTGAGACAATCAGGGTGTAGCAGAGATACCACGCAATGTAGGCGAACCCGAGGCCGAGAAATCCCCAGTGGATATAGCAAACAATGTTCAGCGCTATCGAGATCAGCGCAGACGACACTTCCGAAACAAGGTAGGTGCGCCCGTCGCCACGGGCGAGAATAACGAAAGCCAGACACCATGATATGCCTCTGAACACGGTGCCTGCAGCCGCCAGAACCACAAACGGCACAGCCACAGCGAAATCAGGCTTGTAAAGAAGGCTTATGATAAAGCCGGAACAACTTATGAAAACTATTACCACCGGCGCCAGAAGGGCCAGAAGCATGAAAAGCTGGTTGCTGACAAAGGTGCTGACTCTGCGCGCCGACGAGGCCACCCCCGACAGACGCGGATAATATTCCATAGAGACCGCCGTAAACACCAGCCCCACATAACGGTTAACGAGAGTGAAACCGGCCTGATAATATCCGGCAGCCTCGGTGTCGGCATAGTTGTTGAGCCATGCCATCATGGCATAGGAGATGGCGTTGCCCACAAAACCGGTAACGGTGAGATAAAACCCGAGCGAAAGCATTCTCTTTCCCAAATCAATTGTCTGCCTTACAGAAACCACCTCTCCCCCCGGCTCGAGCTTCTCGCGATAGAATCCGAGAGCCAGCCATGTTATCAGCCCGTAGGCCATTATTGACGGCACGATTGAGTTAATGCGCCAGTAATAGAACATCGGCACAGACACGGCCAGTCCGCCAACAGCTCCGATCATTGAGCACAGTGCGAGTTTACGGTAGCGGCGCATCCCCTGCAGCACAGCGCTCTCGCCGCCATTGATGACCGATGTCAGCACTATTACAGACAGAAGCGCGAAAGCCCACGTGAATGAGTTGTCGTGAAATGAGATACGGCTCAGAACTCCCGACAGGCACAATGTAAGCAACATTCCCGCCACGCCGAGAACAAGCGCACAGCGCCGCACAATTCTTATGACAAGCGGAATCTCAGCCTGCGGAGTCCGGGCCACGGTGCGCACGGCGCTCTCGCGTAGTCCGAAAAGCGAAAGCGTGGTGAGCATCTCGAGCGCGGTGTTGAAAATTCCGAACAGGCCTATTCCGGTGGCGCCGATCCACACGGCCACAAGCTTGGCCCGTATCACCGAACACAGAATTCCGGTGGCCTGCAGCCCTCCGAAAAGACCGCTGAGTTTCAGTATCGCCGCGTTCAGGCGGGTTGATTTGACCGCTGATGCCATTCGCCCTGGGTTATTTTCTGAGCCAGAGCTCGGGGTTCTCTTTCTGGCGCTGGTTACGGATCTCGAAGTGCAGCA
The DNA here is from genome assembly GCA_947177215.1 of uncultured Muribaculaceae bacterium. Lineage (GTDB taxonomy): Bacteria > Bacteroidota > Bacteroidia > Bacteroidales > Muribaculaceae > UBA7173. The sequence goes on along the minus strand of CAMWTV010000006.1, from coordinate 12,311 downwards.
CACTGCGGTTGTCGTCGTTAGGGTCGGCATATACCGTTCCTATGGTCTGGCCGGCCTTCACCTTGTCGCCCGACGAGACAGAGAGTGTGCCGAGGTTGGCATAGACTGTCATGTAGCTGCCATGGCGTATCACTACCACTGTGTTGTAGCCGTCGGGACGGAACACCGCCGAGACCTCGCCGTCGAACACACATCTCACATCGGCTCCCGCTCCTGTTGCGAGGTCGATGCCTGAATTGGTGGTCTCGACATGGGGAAGTGTAGGATGCTTCTGACGACCGAACCGTTTCACGATAGTGTATTTGCCGGTTACGGGGAATGGAAGTTTCCCCTTGCATGCCCCGAAATCGCCTGCGGACGGGGCTGCCACATTGCCGGCCACACCCGATTCGCCGGCCACAGCCGGTGCTTTCAGAACGGGAGTTACGGCTTCAGAGGGTTCAGGTTCGGATGTAGCACCCCGCAGGTTGTTTTTACCTTTGTGTTTCACCGGTTTCCCTTTCTTGGCCTGTTCGCGTGCGGCAGCCTTTTCCTGCTCCTTTGCTTTTCTGGCGGCCTCGCGGTCGGCCTTTTTCTGCTCTGCCTGAGCCTTTTTCTCACGCTCCTTGTCAGCCTTGACGGCAGCTTTGCGTTCAGCCTCGCTCATGGCCTTCAGCTCGGCTTCGCGGGCAGCATCTTCCTGCTGCTTTTTCAGGCGTGCGGCTTCAGCCTCGCGGGCTGCCTGCGCCTCGCGCTCTTTCCGCTCGGCTTCAAGACGGGCCTGACGTTCGGCTTCCTGTTTCTTTCGCAGTTCCTCCTGCCGGCGGGCCTCTTCGGCTATGATGCGGTCGAGCTCGGCATCGAGAGCCGAAGCCTCACGCTGACGCCGCGACATGATTTCACGCAACTCACCCCCCTCTTTCTTGAGTTTCCCGACAAGAGCGTTTGTTTCTCCCTGCTTTTTCAACAGAGTGGCGCGCTCGCCGTTGAGCGATTTGAGCGAGGCCGAAACATCGGCACGCAATGACGTGAGCGCCTTGCGCCTCTCTTCAAGCTCGGAGCGCATCCGGGAGATCTCTACCGAACGGCGTTTGCGCCATTTGTCGAACTGTCGCAGCGAACGGGCACGGCGATAGGCCTGGGCAAACGATTCAGACGAGAATATAAAGGCGAGTTCGCTCATATTCTGCCTGTGTCCCTGCGTTTTGCGTATGGCAGCAACATACTTTCCCGTTATGGCTTCCAGACGGTTGTCAAGGGCCGTGATCGAGTCGGTGGCAACCTTGATGCGGCTGTTCATTGAATCGACACGGTGTGAAAGCCTGCCTATCTCGGTGTTGCACTCGGCAATCTCCCCTTCAAGAAGCGACAGCTGGTTCAGACGCTGTTCCGTTTCACGGGTATTCAGCTGAATCTTTCGCTGTGTCTCTTTCTGCTCCCGGGCGTTGCGCTGCCTGGCTTTTTTCACATCGCCGGCACTGCGCGGAGCCTGCTTTTTGGCAGATGTATCCTGGGCTTTATTGGCGGCAGGCTTGTTTTTTGCAGTACCCTTGCGGGTGTTGCGTGCATTCTTACCCGAAGCCTGAGCCGATGTGGTGGCTTTGCGCTGCTGCGCGGAGATCGCGGTTGCAGGATCCAAGCACATCAATGCCACAGAGAGAAGTAATATTTTAAAAAATTGTTTCATTTTTGTCGTGATAATGACCGGAGAAGCATTGAACAGGCTTTCAGACTATCCGTATCAAAGTCTGGTAAGGGCATTGAGAATTTTATCGGGGGTCATCCGCGAATAACCCGATGGGCGTTTCCAGCTCTGACTGACACCGGTGTTCCATTTGGCCGACGAGAAATTCCATACAAGCGTCGCGGCCATTTTCTTCCCTTTCACCATCTCGATATCGGCAGTTCCGGCAAATTCACCCGAATGCGAGGTCTTGATAAAATCGGCATATGCGATCACAGCCTCATATTTGTCGCCGGCCGCAACGGTAGCGGCCCCGATGCAGTTTACAGCCGGAGGAAGAATAAATCCATACTGGAACCGGCCGGGCTGCGACACCGGCAGAATCATCAGCCCTTCGGCTGTGGGCTGCAGCGATACCGCCGACTGTTGCGCGGCGGTAAATGTGCCCCCCTGCGCACCCAGCAGAAATCCCCTGCCGAGCAGAAGATCCTGTATATCGGCCACAGAGACACCCGTATTGCCCAGCAGGCTGCCAATGCTTTCCGACAGATATGCCTTGTGATAGCGGTCGACGGCGTGAACAGAATCGTTGTCGATCCACACAGAGGCAACCTCAAAGCCGAGCATACGCACCGAGACAGAGATCCAGCTGCCACGTTTCATGACAGCTCTGGCCGACAGCGAGAGGCTTTTTGGCGAACGGAGCGACACTTTCACAGGCAATGACACATCCTGCCACTCGCCATAGGAATCGCAAAGGGCGCCGAACCTCTGCTGCGGGGTCTGCAAAGTCACGTCGGCGGGCACTTCGGCAACCACCGAGGCTTTTTTGCCGGCGCTACGCTGCGAAGAGCAACCTGAAATCAAGGTCAGAAAAGCAAGTAATATGACAGAGAGAGACAGTCGGGTCAGTTTGAGAGTAGTCTGCATATGGTTTACTCGTAATAATGGGTCTTGTTTTTCACTTTCTTTTTGAGAAGCTTATTGTCGGGATCAAGCTTTAGGGCTTCTTCCCAGAACTCAACGGCAGCCTCAGGATCACCGTTCATGTAATAGATGTCGCCGGCATGATGCAGCACATCGCTCTGGGGATCGTCGGCCTCAATCACCAGGGCACGGTCGATCATCTCCTTGGCTTTCACATATTTCTTCTGTTTAAAGAAGATCCATGCGTAGGTGTCGATGGCCGTGTCGTTGTCGGGCTGCTGGCGCACACAGATGGCGCTCATGCGCTCGGCTTTGTCAAGCTCGATTCCCTCCTCGGCCATGAAGTAGGCGCAGTTGTTGAGCGCGAGGAGATTCTCAGGATCGGCTTCAAGCGCACGGTCGTAATAAACGAAAGCCGAGTCTTTCCTGCCGGTCTTATACAGCACATCTCCGATAGAGCACAGTATTGTCGACTGGAGAGGTCTATCCTGTTCGGAAACGGCAGCAAGAGCCTTTTTGAGATAATCGAGTGCCTCCCCGTCGCGGTCAAGCTGGGAAAGAGTGGTCGATGTGTAAAACATCAGGGTGGCGTCGTCGGGAAGATATTTCAACGACTGCTCGCCAAGCTGCAGAGCTTTCGGGAAATCGCCGGCACGGCCATAAAGGCTGATTGCCGAGCGCCACCGGTCGGCGTTTGAAAGGTCGCCGTCGAGGGCATATTCCTGCTGCTCGGCAGCGCCTTTATAATCCTCGGTCGCCACGAGATAGGAAGTGTATAGATCTCTCACCTTCGGTTCGTGAGGGTTCTGAAGCAGCAAAGCATCGAAAAGGCTCTGTATGCGGGGCTGCTGAAGCGAGTCGGCATACAGCTGACGGATGTAGCTTGTGAAGATCTCGAGCTTGACATCTATGTCGAGACCGTCCTGCTTCACGGCCTGAAACACCTCGCGGTCAAAACCGAGCGAATCGCCACGCTCGCGATAAAACTCGGCGCGTTTGTAGTAAGCCATGCCGTTGGTGGGGTCGATGTCGCATGCCCGGTTGTAATATGATATCGCTGAATCGGGGTTGCCGAGCACCATGAAAACATCACCGGCATAGAGGTTGTTGGGGGCATTCGCCTTCGACGAAGCAAGCAGGTTGTCAAGTTCGCGATATGTCGAGGCTGTGTCGCGCAAGGCCATGAAAGCCCTTATTTTGGCCGATGTAAGGCCGAGATCAACACCCTCGGCGCGCTCTATGCCGTTGAGCACCTCGACCGAACGGCGCAGCGAAGCGCTGTCGGCCGACTGCTGGAGGGCCTGGGCAAGTTTCAGGGCTATGTCGGGCTTGTCGGGAAAGCTGTCGGCCATCATGCCCCACACCCTTATGGCTTCGGCAGTGTTGCCGAGCTGGCTGTTTACCATGCCATAGAAAATGGAGCTGTAATAATCAGAGGGGCAGGCGTTGAAATGGCGCCTCATCATGTCGTAGCCCTGCGAGGCCAGCACAGTGTCTTCCTGACCGAGCGCCATGTAGAAATATCCGAGGGTCACCCCCGGCTGCGTGTCGGTCGAATCAAGGTCGCGGCTCCGGCGAAGGAGTTCGAAAAAGCCGTCGTCGTTATCGAGGGCATTCTGACGCATGGCCTCCATGTAGATGTAATCGGCCTTGCGCTTGTCGGCACCGGCAGCCCACGACTCTTTTTGCCCCTTTTTGCCGCCACCTTTTCCGAAAGTGGTGCCGGGGAGTGCAATTGTAGCCACCAAAGCCATAATTGCCGCAATAACAGATATCTGACGCTTTTTCAACGGTTATCTCGTTTTATAAATCCGAAGGACAGGTTTCGTGTCCGTTTTGTTTATCGTTAATTCACACCTGTATGGCCGAAGCCTCCGTCGCCGCGTTCGGTCGAATCGATGCGGCTTACGTTCTCCCAGTCGACCCTGGTATAGGGGGCTATGACCATCTGACACACGCGCTCGCCGTCGTTGACAGTGAACGGCTTGTCTGACAGATTGATGAGTATTACCCCTATTTCCCCTCGATAGTCGGAGTCGACAGTGCCCGGAGCGTTGACCAGCGAAATGCCGTGTTTAATGGCCAGACCGCTTCTGGGCCTGATCTGACACTCGTATCCGTGGGGCAGCTCCATATAAAGCCCGGTCGGAATCAGCGCCCTCTCCATAGGGCCGAGCACCACCGGTGCATCGGGAAGATATGCCCTTACATCCATTCCGGCAGAACCCGGTGTGGCGTAAGCCGGAAGCTGATGATGCGATTTATTTATAATCTTGACTTTTATAGTTTCCATATATACGCAGATTACATTTATCTTATTTACAATCGGTTACAGCAAACCTTTCCAGCCACGGGCCTGATTCGTCCCCGCAGATGAAACAGCTTGCCTCACTCCCTCTTGTTTTATAACACACGAAAATAGTCAAAATTTCACAAACCACCCACATTCCCGGCCATTTTTTGTTTGGCGGATGCAACTCCGATACAGACACCAAGCTTCTGAAACATCCGGCCGGATGATTATCAGAGATAGCGGCCTACGAGTATTGCGGCTATTAGCACAGGCGCCACATAACGCAGAATGAATGTGACCGCCCCTGTAAGCGGCGACCGGAGAGCGCCACGGTTCGACAGCTGACGGTGAAGCAGCCGCTTAGGCCCGAACCACCCTACATAAAGACATGTGCCTATCGACACAAGCGGCAGAAGAATATTGGTGGCGAAGTTGTCAAGAAAGTCAAACATGGTCATGCCGAACAGAGTGAACCCTTTCAACGGCCCGAGCGACAGAGCGCACAGCGGACTGAGAATCAACAGCGGACAGAGCGCTGTAAGCACAGCCCTGCGCCGCGACATGCCGAAACGGTCGGCCAGAAACGCGATGCTCACTTCAGCGATAGAGACTGTCGAGGTCACAGCCGCCACAAGCAACAGAAGGAAGAAGAGAGTTGACCAGAGAGCCGGCAGCGGCAAACGTCCGAACACTTCCGGAAGTGTAACGAAAATCAGTGTCGCACCCTCGAGGCTCTCCCCCTCGAGTCCGAAAGTAGTCACGGCAGGGAAGATGACCAGCCCCATCAACACAGCCACCAGCAGGCTCAGAAGTGCCACAATCAGGGATGTGCGCGGCAGGTTGGTGCCTATCGGATAATATGACGCATAGGTAACCAGAATGCCCATGCCGAGACTGAGCGAGAAAAAAGTCTGGCCCAGAGCATTGACGAACACGGCAGGGGTTATCTTCGAAAAATCGGGAGAAAGGAAGAATTCAAGACCTCCGGCAGCCCCCGGCAAAGTGAGCGCCACAACCACCAGACCAACAAGAATGACAAACAGAAGCGGCATCAGCACATTCGACAGTTTCTCGATACCCTTCTGCACTCCCCGCAACAGGATTACTATATTCAGCAGAATAACCGCGACTGTGGCTGCAACCGGCTGCCACCAGCCGAAAAGCAACCCGTTCATCACCTCTGCGAAATGAGCGGAGTCGACGCCACCTTCCTGCCCGACGTTCGAATAGAGCGCGCCTGTGAGCGATTGCAGAAGATATTCGAGTGTCCAGCCGCCTACCACCATGTAGAACACACAGATAAGGTATGAGGCAAGAATGGCCACCGCACCAACCACCCACCAGCGGCTTCCGGGTGACAGGCGCCGGTAAACACCGGCGGCATCGCTGCGACCCCCTCGCCCGAGCACAAACTCTCCGAGCATTACAGGCACACCCAGCAGAAGCACACATCCCACATAAAGCAGCAGAAAAGCCGCTCCGCCGTTTTCCTGTGTCTCTGCCGGGAAACGCCATACGTTGCCAAGTCCGATCGCCGACCCGACTGTGGCCGCTATAAGCCCTATTTTAGTGGCAAATTCATTTTTGTCGCTCATATATAAAAACCGGTTAAATCTGAACCAAAAATACAATATTTTCGGCAAATGCAATAATCAGAACAGAGTTTGTGCTGAATTTTTGTTTCCTTGTCATCCGACTGCATGAACAGTCAACGCATCCTCTTATTGTCATAACACCCGGAAAAGTTGTTTTTCGCTAAAAAACGCAAAAAAATTAGTTTTTAGTCATTTTTATTAGTATTTTTGTGTCTTGAATCTGCAATAGTCAATCTCAGCTTCCAAAAAGGCTCTTCCACTCATCGGCATATACCTTTTTACTGATCAAAAATTAAACATCATTTAATATTCACCAATCAAAAAAAGCATGAAAAAAGTTTATTCACTTCTGACACTGCTGATGCTGGCCTTGACAGCCATGACAGCAGCCGCGTCAAAAACCGTCAGTGTATCGTGCAACTTCATTGATGCCATCGAACTCCGCGACGGCTCATCCGACGGCCCAGTGTTACCCTTCGAAGCCGACGGGATGGATGTTACAATAGAATCGGATGCCCTATACATAGGCCTGACAGACGATTCAAAGTTAATCAAACAGATATATTACACATGCACAGAAGGCTGGCAGAAATATCTTACAGCGCCTAACGGATATTGCACCATTCCGGTTTCAGAAATGTATGAAGGCAATGTATCGGTACAGATAACCGTTAGCACACCCCGTTTTTACTATGTAAACATTCCCGATCCTTCGCTGATCTCAATCAAGCCCTCGTCATACTCCGACGATTCATTCTTGCTGACCGAAGGCCTCAACACCTTCAAGGTCGATGAATACGGCAGCCTTTATGTATGTGTCAATGACCCCGAGAACTACAAGATGACTCGCTTCTGGCGCGTCAGCGACGGCATGGATCTCAAGGTCAACAACTACACCGATTGCGACATCTATGCCTATGACACCAATTCGGGCGATGAATTCTCTTACACAATTGTACCCGCATCGGAATTTGAATGCCCCACGTTCACAATCACCGTAGACAATCCCGAAGAGGTTGACGTGCAGGTTGAATGGAACCAGGTGAGCGGCTTCGTGGCCAACGAGCCCAAGGCTATCGAGATGTCCGGTTCGACAGCGCGCGTGTCAGTAAGACACGTTGTCTATGACGAGGAGCTGTTTCAGGTGACACACAACGGACAGACTGTGGATCCGACCTATGGCAGCTACAACATAACCGCCTCACCCGACGATGAAATTGTTGTAACCGCTGCATTCCCGGAGATTTACAAGACCGTGACAATAACATCTGATCCGGCCGAAAACGCAGCTGTGATCTACAATGTTACCGGCAACAACACTCCGGTGGAGGACTGGTCGGAACCGTTCCAGGTGAAACAGGGCAAAAAGGTTGCTTTCAACCTTAACTCAGACCTCTACGAAATCAAAGGCGTAACCGTAAACGGCGAGCCGGCCGGCACAAGCAGCAACTTCAGCACCAAGGTGACCGATGACCTCAACATCGTGGTAACCTCGGAGAAATACGCAACCCTGACCGCGACACTTGTTGTGAACGATCCGGCATGCGTAAGAGCTAAACTCAACAATAACGATCTTACGCTTGTGGAAGGTGAGAACTTGATTGAATTCACCAAAAACGCCAACAGTCTGGTACTCGCCGCAATGCCCCGCTACACTCTCAACAGCGTTACAACCACCCTCAACGGAGAGACACAAGACGCCGACATGTCGTATTCGGGTTACTTCGTAACACTTGAGGACGGCATGGAGATAAACATCGACGGCGCAGCATGGGAACTTGACAAGCAGGTGGTGGTTTACTCTACCCACGCTTACGACGACCCGACATTCATGCGTTTCGTGCTTCAGTCAAGCGGCAGCTATATCCAGCACGAACTGGCCGCAGGCTATAACACAATCAATTTCTGCGATGCAGAAAAGAACATGACCTTCTCCGGCTATGACTCCAACTACAACAACATCGATCCTCTCAACATCTATGTCAACGGCAACGCCGTGCAGGGCTCATGGGGCCAGTACAGCTTCGCGGTTGAACACGGCGACGTTGTGAAGCTCTATGCTCTTACCGATCCTGTGACCTGCACCGCTTCGTTCGACATAGAGGAAGGTGTGGATATGGAGATTGTAAAAGACCTCTATACCGCCGTCGACCCGGCCGAAGGTGTCATTGATTTCGAAGGCACCCTTGTTCAGCTCAAGAAGGGCGAGAACAGCGCCGACACAAGCATCGAGGTCTATGTGGCCACTGTTGTGACAGAAAGCAATGAAGCCCTTGAGCCGGCTCTTCTCGAAGCCGACGAGAACGGAGTCTACAACATCACTCTCGACACATCGAAAGCAGTGACCGTATGCAAGGCTCCCGAAAGCGGAGTAGAGGGCGTTACAGCAGCCGGCGCCGCAAACACAGGCAATGTCTACACCCTGACCGGTGTTCAGGTTCTCACCAATGCCACAAAGGCCCAGATCAACACCCTGCCTTCAGGCATCTACGTGATGAACGGCCAGAAGATTGTGGTTCGCTGATAACCTTCACGTAATATAATGCAAAAAAAACGCTGTGCGGCCGCACAGCGTTTTTTTTGCATTATATATTTTCCCTGTTCATGGAACCGCGATGCGGAACACATGAGCACCGACCTTGACCAGATAGACTCCGGGAGCGACCGCGATCCGGGCATTCCCCGACGCCGAAGCCACAATGCGGCCCGACATATCTGAAACCGAGACCGGAAGCCCGTCGGCATTACCGACAGCTATCAGGCCATTGGAAGCCGACACAACCGCAGCTGAATCCATTTCGGTGGCACTGACCGCCGCCGCCTTGTCGGAAACAACGATATTATCGACAAGAATCATCTCGTATTTCAGAATCTCACCTTCGAAACATAACTGGATGTCGCGGCCGGCATAATCTGCCAGAGGAAGCACAACCTTGACCCATCCGCGGCCTTCACCTCCGCCAAGTGTAATTGGGTCGCACAGCGGCATGTAGCTGTTGGCGTTGGCCTCGCTGACCGACACGGCCAGAGTGTTTTCATCGTCGCTCCTCACCGTAAAATACCAGAATTCAAGTTCAGGCGCGGCAGCCCCGTCAAGGCTTATAACACCGGTCAGCAAGCGGCCTCCCTGGCTGGTAGAAGTGGCGCTCATGACCGCGAAACCGTTGTCGCCGTCCTGGGCTGTTACTGCGCCCTCATACACATCGTCGGTGGCAGTCCACCACACCGCGCCATCAGAAACCGTGGCAATGGCATGTGTGACAGCTCCGTCGGCAAACGATTCGCAGAACGGCAGCCCGTATGGAGCACCCACGGCGAAAGGCAATGAAGCGCAACCAGTGCCGGCGCCCTTGCTGTTGACAGCGAATACGGCAAACTGAAGGAACTCCTGCTCGTCGGCGGCATCGCATGCGCGGAAGCTGAATTCAGTGTCGGTCAGCCCCTCGGCAAGCAGTTCCTGCTGACCTTGGACAATGGCTACAACCGTGTATGTGACTTGATCGGCCGCTATCCCAGTGCCATTGACATCGGCGGTGACACGCTCCCAGCGCATAACCACATCGCCGGCATCGACACCGTTAGTGACAACCAGACCGGAAGGCTGCGCAGGCAGGTCATGGCCTACAAAGACCGAAACAGCAGCGCTCTCGCCTATCGCGCCTCCCTCACCATAAGGTGTGACGGTATAGCTCACCCAACCCTCGGGGGCAGCATTATCGGAGCAGACCACATTTTTCTGCCCTGGAGAGGGATAGAGCGTGCCAACGAGAGTCTCGCCGCGTGTCACCTCTACCTTATCAAGCGAGCCGAGCAACGCTCCTGTAAGACTTCTGTCGGGAGCCGTAAAACTGATTTCGACGCTCAACGCCCCGTTGGCATCGGCCACCGCCTTCAGATCAGACGGAGCAGCCGGAGCGTTGGCCGACATCGGAGCCGACACTGCGATATTGTCGACATAAAGGGCAAAGCAATCGGCCTCGGAGCAGGCTTTGACCGCAAAATAGTAGATACCGTCGGCCGGTGCCTCATAATTACCTGTAAGCGGCACAGGTATCGGCGAGGTTACTTCGACAGGCTCGATAACGCACCGGGTCATGGCCGATGCCTCGGGAGAGCGTCCGACATAGGCTGCCACCTTTTCAGGGCGATAGTTGCCGTCCCAGCGGTAGGCGTCGAAGCTTAGAGCATATGTCATCCCGCCAATGAGTCTTACCGGCGGAAGCACCAGATAATCGTCGGCCGCGTTTAGGCGGTTGTAATAATAGCCCATATAGCCCCGTTTGTCCCATTCCCAGGTGCTGTTGTCGGCATTGGCATCAAGGATAGTGAATATATCTACTTCCTGCATCGTGTCGAGCGACCACCGGCATGGAGGATCGGCCGAACCGAGAACCACCGAATTCGATGCCACCGGAGCAGTGACAGCATCGCCGCATATGGCCTCGACTGTATAATAAACCGCCGCGACTCCGCTTTCAGGCTCGGCATAAGGCTCGCTGAAAAAGGTTGTGTTGAGCGCGGAAGCAACAGTCACCCCTTCGGGACAGCGCACAACGCGATAAACCACCGACCCCGGCGCAAGGATGCCGCCGTGTGCCCCGGAGGGCTCGCTCCACGATAGTTCCATCATGCCGCCGGCAGCCTTGAGCCTGACATCGGTAACCTCGGCCGGCACATCCGGCCCGATATAAGCCGAAATGGCGGCCATGTCGCCCTCTCCGGCCTCGTTCGACGCCACTACCGCGAATTCATAGGTTCCGGCAGCATCTACGCTGACCGGCACCGAGACGCCCTCTGAATGAGAGGCTTTGCCCGAAGCAACCTGCACGTTGTCGACAAAGACGGCATAGCTCATCTCTCCCTGTGCAGCCGAGCCGTCGTGCAGCTCAGAGGGCATTGTGAAGCCGAATGTGCCGTCAAGAGCTGTTCCGGCGAAATCAACCGACAGTCCGGAAGGAGCGCCAGGAGCGCCGTCGGCCACCGGATCGGGAGCGAAAAACAGACCGCCAAGCTCTTCATTGCCGGGCAAGTCGTAAAGCTTGACAGCATTGCCCGTGATGGGATCTATCTCATAGAAGGCACTGTTGGCGTCATGACTGGAGGCATAATAGAACCTGCCGGTCGTCGGATCGACAGCTCCTGCGGTGGAATATGTTGTCGCGATACCGGTTTCTGCTATCAGCGAAATCTCTCCCGAAGTCTTGTCAACCTCATAGAAACCTCCATCTTTGTCAATGGCCACGAGAGTTCCGGCAGGGGTCAGCCCCATGCCGAAAAAGGCTTTGGCATCGCTGTAATCCTTTATTCGGGTTACTTTGGCTGTGGCCGGATTGAATGTACCGAAATAGGTTTTGCCAGTCGAGGTGTTGCCGAAGCTTCCGTAGGCGATTCCCGCAGCCTCGTCATATGTCATTGAATAAGACTTGAACGTACGGTCAAGCATCCCCATGTCGATCCATAAACCCGTGTTCACATCGATGACATAATAGCTTACGCTCGAATATCCGTAATCGCTCTCGTTGAAAGCGGCAAAATATTTGCCGTCGAAATAGAGCGAGCCGGCATCGCTGAACACATCGGCCGATGCCTTTATCAGCTCAAGCGACGAAGGGGTGCCAGATAGCGGCATCTGATAGAAACCGGGGCCGGCCGAGGCTGCGCCCCACGAATCGGCATAGATAACAACACCGGTGGCATATCGCCGTGACCCGGAGATATTATTACCGGCTGATTGCGGTTTACGCACCTGAGGCTTATAGCCAACACTGCCGGAGGCAGCTCTGAAGACCGTGGCACCGCTGCGGACGCTCCTTACCTGGGCGGAGGCTCCGCC
>CAMWTV010000005.1 GCA_947177215.1 uncultured Muribaculaceae bacterium | reverse complement strand
ATCCAGATCAACCTCACACCCATCGGTCGGCGACACCCCGAACTCGGTCAGCACCCCCGAAGCATCCCTTACCGGCGCCGCCGAGAATCTCACACCCCACCCGTTGGTCAGTTCCGACGAGAATGGCATCCCCGAACCACCCCCTGTCACCGATCCCACCACAGTCACACCGGGCAGCCCCTTCATCACCGACACAAAATTGTTGGCCGCCGAAAAAGTCGAACGGTTGCAAAGCACCACCACAGGTTTGCCCCACATCACATGGCCCCCGCCCGGCGGATTTATATAATAATCAAACGGTTCCGAGAAATCATCATGCCCCGGCCCGGTCTTATGACATATCGAACCGGCCAAAATACTCCTGTCTGTGAATCGGCCTGCCAGAGTCTCCACATTGGTCATAGAGCCGCCGCCATTGTCGCGCACATCGACAATCAGACCAGCGCAAGTGGCGCAGTAACCCAACACAGCATCCAGATTCCCCTCCCCTATGCCATAAGAGAAACTCGAATAGTGCATATACCCCACATTTTCCTGGAGTATTCCATAAGTTATTCCTCCCAGCGAGCGATAATTGAAATTGAAATAATATTGCTCCACAAGCCTCGCATCGTAATTCTGCGGATAGTCGCTCCACCACTTCCGGTAATACGACGTGGCGAACGGTGCCGACAGATTCGTATGTCCGTCGCGCAGCTCCGCAAGCATCTCGGCACACACCTCGAAAAGTTCCTCCTGTGTCATGCGATCAGAAACCATCATCCGGTAGCGTGCATGCACATCGTCCCAGCTCCAGTCTCTCATCCATTCGGCACCGGCTCGTTCCTCCTGCGGCAAAGCTTCATATTCATCACGATACATCCGCTCCTTCTCCGCGAAAAAACAATAATGCCCGTCAAGCACACTCCACAACTGCTCGAACACTCCCGAAGGAGTTTCCGGGTATTCGTCTATATCATGACACGCTCCGAGAAACAGCGTCAGGGCAACCGGAACCGACAAATATCTGAAATTCTTCATAAACCGACGTCAGTAAGCATAAACAATCCTTGAAGTCTCGTCATCCACACCCCTGCGGCGCGACACCGATATCCAGTCGCCGCTCACACCGAGCACAAACCCGTATGAGAATATGCGGGTGGTAATGCCGTTCACCTCAGTCGAATAAATCCTCGAGCTGAATCCCACCCTCAGTTTTGTGTAAGACACATCGAGATCGGCAGTCACCACATTATTCCATCTGAAAAAATTTCCCGGCCATGCCATATGCGCCAGACCGGAGCGGTTTCCAAGATAAATCTCATAATAAAGCTCGTCATACTCCGGCGAGAAGAACGCTCCGGCAACAGGCAGCGATGTCTGCCATCTCAGCATTACCGGCAGCCGCCACAATCGCGTGTGCCATGTGGCATAACCCGTAAGATCAAGCGTGACATCAGCCTTCAGCGCCACCGGATTATTACTGTTTCTTTGGTTATAGACAGCCCCAAGATCGCCACCAACCTGCCCTCCGACAGCCACACTTATCCCGTAAGGAATGCGCCATACCCGCATCATGCCCCACGAAACGCTGAGATTGCCATAGAGCATCGAATTGTTGCGGGCGCGGTTGTCGCCGCTGTTCATCTCGACCGAGGCGCGCAACTGCTGACGCCAGCTGTCGGGGCTGAACTTCATGGCCTGCATCCTCTCATAGCTGCCACCGAAATGCCAGCCGGCATATTTCAGTGGCGAAAGATATGTGTCGGCGATATGCGATGTTCCGGCCTCGATCTGATAGGCCGCATTCACAGGCCTTATAACCCTGACGCCATCATCGGCCATTAAACCGGCCGGAACTAAAAACAGCAGCCATGCCGCAGCTCTGATCCATCTGCCCATCTGTTATCGTTTTAATCAAACCGGAAATCGTCTGCCTCAGAAAATTCTCTGCTGGCCGTTAATCTCATCTCTCACCTCATCGTCGGAAAGCTCTTCGGTCTCTGGCGAATCAGTATTGACATCCTGCACCTCAGCCACAGCAGCCTCCTCCTGTGCCTCGGCCTCTGCCACAACCTCGTTCGGCTCGATCTCCTCGATTCTGTCTATCGTGAAAGTTGTCAGACGCTTACCCTTGGCTTTGAACGACTTGACACCGATAAACTCGGCTGCGTCAACCGTCAGCGCCTCACGGAAAGCATCGCCGCCACCAAACACAACCTCAAAACGCGCGCCGGCAGTGTCGGTAAGCAGAATAAGCGACGATGAGGCATTCTCGCCGATAAACCGCTGTTTTTTCATCGATGGCTCAAACGTGAAACGCTTGATATACGGATAGCCCTGGTCGGCATCGTTCAGAATGGCAGTCCACACATGATTCGGCCGGAATTTCTCTATCCTCAGAATGTTGTCGTCATAATGGTTGGCCGCATCAAACGAAGTCATATAATACTCGCCGCCACGGGTCACAACCATCACCAGATCCTCGCCGCCGAACTCGCCGAGATAATCGCCCCGGCCGTCATAGTTCAGCCTGAGCACATCTGGATCAAACCACACCTTGCGACCTCCCAGTGTCGACGTTCCTTTCTCTTTCAGACTGAAACGATGCACTTCATTACGGGTCACGATATTGCCTTGCGACTGCTTACCCTTGATAGCCAGCTGACTGAAGTCCACGTCAAACTGAAGGGTCTTCAGACGCGGTTTCGGCTTGAGAGTAACCTTCACCACCTCGGCCTCGCCATTGGGATTGGCCGAGAACCATGCGATGCGCGAATTGGGTTTGCCCTGGGTCAGATTATACTCCTTGTCGCGGGTCACACCCGTCACGGCAAAGCGCTTCATAAAGAAAGTGCCCCCTCGGCCGTCCTGATAAATCACGTTATAGATTGTCCGTGTGTCGTTGCGCATGAACAGACCGATATGACGGATATTCTTACCCACAAACAGTTTCTCGGCCACACGCACAACCTTATACCGACCGTCGTTATAGAAAATTATCACATCGTCGAGCAGCGAGCAGCTAAACAGCAGTTCGTCTTTCTTGAGCCCGGTTCCGATGAATCCCTCCTCGCGGTTGAAATAAAGCTTTTCGTTGGCTTCGGCAACACGCGAAGCCTCGATATTGTCGAACCCGCGGATAACTGTGCGGCGTGGATATTTGTGCCCGTATCTGGCTTTCAGCCCCTCGAACCACTCCACCGTCACATCTGTCATGTGAGCCAGCTTCTCCTCTATCCCCGCAATCCTTTCGTTATAGGCGGCTATCTGCCGGTCGGCCTCGTCTGAATTGAATTTCAGTATGCGCTTCATCCTGATCTCGAGCAGACGCTTCACATCCTCCTCGTCGATATCGCGCTGGAGCTTTGGCAGAAACGGTTCAAGCCTCTTTCCAAGATGCGCTATAACCTTCTCAAGAGTCTCACCCTGCTCGAATTCCTTGTCCTTATACATCCGTTCCTCGATAAAGATCCGTTCGAGCGATGCGAAATGTAGCTGCTCGCGAACCTCCCCGAGCTGAATCTGAAGCTCGCGACGCAGAAGCTCGCGGGTGCGGTCGGCACTGTGGCGCAGAAGGTCGCTCACAGTCAGGAAATGAGGCTTTTTCTCCGATATCACGCAGCAGTTCGGCGAAATGGCCACCTCACAGTCTGTAAACGCATAGAGGGCGTCGATAGCCTTGTCTGACGACGTGCCGGGCAACAGATGCACAAGAATATTGGCATGCTCGGCAGTGTTGTCGTCAACCTTTCTTATCTTGATCTTCCCTTTCTCGAAAGCCTTAAGAATTGAGTCGATGACCGCACGGGTTGTTTTTCCATAGGGAATCTCTGTCACGGCAAGCGTTTTGTTGTCGATCTTCTCGATCTTGGCCCTTACCTTCACAGCCCCGCCTCGCTCGCCGTCGTTATATCGGCTCACATCAATATAGCCACCCGTGGGGAAATCGGGATAAAGCGAGAACTCCTCGCCACGCAGATATGCCACACACGCGTCAAGAATCTCGTTGAAGTTATGGGGGAGGATTTTCGACGACAGTCCCACCGCGATTCCCTCAACCCCCTGGAACAGCAGCAGCGGAAACTTCACCGGGAGTGTGACCGGTTCTTTGTTGCGACCGTCATACGAAGGCACCCAGTCGGTAATCTTGCCGTTATACAGCGTCTCGAGAGCGAACGGCGACAGCCGGGCCTCGATATAACGGCCCGCGGCCGCATCATCACCCGTAAGAATATTCCCCCAGTTTCCCTGAGTGTCGACAAGCAGTTCCTTCTGGCCCAGCTGGACGAGGGCATCCTTTATCGAGGCATCTCCATGAGGGTGATACTGCATTGTATTGCCCACGATATTGGCAACTTTTATGAAACGCCCGTCATCGAGAGTCTTCATAGAGTGCATTATGCGGCGCTGCACCGGCTTGAAACCGTCGTCGATATGAGGCACGGCACGCTCCAGAATAACATATGACGCATAATCCAGGAACCAGCTCCGATACATGCCGCCAAGACGCAGCCTGGCGGCCTCCGTGCCGATTGTAGGCGGAAGGCTCACAGCCTCCTCCTCGACCTCTGCGGCTATATCGCCTGAATCCACATCATTGTTTACAGAAGCATCTTCCTGCACGTTCTCACCTGCAGCTGTCAGTTCAGCCGCATTTCCGGAATTCAGCTCCTTATCCTTGTTATCCTCGTCTGCCATCAGCTCACTCAATCCTAAAATATCATTTAATCAACGCCCGACTCAGTCCGGCGCAAAACCGTTTTTCTGTATTCATCCCCATTCTTTTACCCTCCACACCACAAAGTTACAAAAAATCCCTCACAAAAAATTTGCGCACTAAAAAAAATATCCGTAATTTTGCCGCGCTAAAAGGGCACATCGCGCATCTGCGCATAATGTGCTCCCGAATAACCCGAAAATCAAAACATTAAAACAGAAATAACAAAAATGATTATCGTACAAGTTAAAGAAGGCGACAACATCGAAAAAGCTCTCAAAAAATTCAAACGTAAATTCGAAAAAACCGGCATCGTGAAAGAACTCCGCAGCCGTCAGGCATTCGAAAAGCCCTCGGTTGCGAACCGCAAGAAAATGATGAAGGCTATCTACGTGCAGAAGCTGCGTCTGGTTGAGGAATAAATTTTTCCTCCCGATATTTGGATATTTCAAAAGATTGCCCTATCTTCGTGAATAAGCTTGTGAAGGCATTCAAGCCCCTTGCTTAAAAAGCCTCATGAAGGCGTCTACTGCGCCGGATAACCTTTTTCACGGAGAGACAATGTTGATAAACTCATTTTTGACATATCTACGGTGTGAGCTGAATTATTCGGCTCACACCGTTTCGTCATACAGCATCGACCTCCGTCAGTTTGCCGAATTCATAACCGGCGGAAATCCGGAGCAGTTCGATCCGGTCGACTGCCTCCCGGGCGACATCCGCACATGGGTGCTGAGTCTTTCCGAAGCCAAGGTAAGCCACCGGTCGATCAGGCGGAAAGCAAGCGCCCTGAGCTCGTTTTACCGTTATCTGATGCGGCGCGGACTGACATCAAGAAATCCGGCCTCGGAGGTAGCGTTGGCCAGAGCCGAAAAAAAACTTCCGGTTTTCATACGGCCCGCAGAGATGGCCGACATAATCGACAACGGCCACAATCCGGCAATCGCGGCAGAAAGGCAGAAAGGCCCGAGCGAGTTCGAACAACTTCGCAACGACCTCATAGTCCTCATGTTCTATTCAACCGGCATGCGCCGGGCAGAGCTGATCACTCTTTCAGACGAGAATGTAGACACCTCCAGAGGCGAACTAAAAGTGACCGGAAAACGTAATAAAGAGAGAATAATCCCTTTTGGCCAGGAGTTGGCCGACGCGATCGAAAACTACCGCCGCTCACGCCTGCATGAAACCGGGATAGAGCATCCCGAGCGTTTTTTCATCCGGCCCTGCGGCGATCCTCTCTACCCCATGCTGGTTGAGCGCATTGTAAAAAACGCCCTCACAGGCCACACTCTCGCATCGCGTCTCTCTCCCCACACACTGCGCCACTCGTTTGCCTCCGACATGCTTAACAACGGAGCCGACCTGACGAGCGTGCAGCAGCTTCTGGGCCATGAGTCATTAGCAACTACACAGGTTTATACCCATATAACCTACCGCGAACTTCAACAGAATTATAAACTCGCGCATCCCCGCGCACAAAAAAATCATGGAGGATAACACTATGGATGTAAGAATTCAAGCCATCAACTTCGATGCTACCGAAAAACTGATCGCCTTCATCAACAAGAAAGCAGAGCGTCTGGCCCGCCATAACACCTCAATATCCACAATCGACGTAAAACTGACTGTCGTGAAGCCTGAAACCGCCATGAACAAGGAGGCGGTAATAAAGGTAACCGTGCCTCAGGACGAGATGGTGGCATCAAAAACCGCCGATTCGTTTGAAGAAGCCGTAGATTTAAGCCTGGAGGCTCTTGAACGCCAGCTCGAAAAACATAAAAACTCATAACGACAAGCCGAAGGAGATCCCTTCCGATACATCCGGCGGCATTGAAAGCGACTAATACCGCAACTTTCGGATGAAATATATCCAAGGCCTTGTGTCAAGATTCCGCATCCTGACTCAAGGCCTTGTTTCGTACCCAATGTCCGGGCCGGCCCCACCTCACAGCCAGCAGCCTTTTCCAGAGACCCAAAAACGGCAATCACTATGCCGGAACTCTGAGACCGCAGAAAAAAAGCGCTCCCGCGGCAGTGCCGGGAAGCGCTTCTGTATCGGTCAGAGACAAAACTGATTATTCAGCCTTGCCGTTTGAGCCAAGCACGTTAACAATCTTGTGCTTGTAGAGTTTCTCCATTTCATCGCGGGCCGGGCCGAGATATTTGCGGGGGTCGAACTCTGCGGGTTTGTCGTGGAACACCTTGCGCACAGCGGCGGTCATGGCCAGACGTGAGTCAGAGTCGATGTTGATTTTGCATACAGCGCTCTTAGAAGCCTTGCGGAGCTCGTCTTCGGGGATACCGATGGCATCGGGCAGCTTGCCGCCGTATTCGTTGATGATGTCAACGTATTCCTGGGGAACTGAAGACGAACCGTGGAGCACGATGGGGAAGCCGGGGAGTTTCTCCATAACGGCGTCGAGAACATCGAATGCCAGAGGGGGAGGAACCAGACGGCCTTCGGCGTTGCGAGTGCACTGCTCGGGAGTGAACTTGTAGGCGCCGTGGCTGGTGCCGATCGAGATAGCGAGAGAATCGCAGCCTGTGCGAGTAGCGAAGTCGATAACCTCTTCGGGGTCGGTGTAGGTGTGGTGGTCAGAAGAAACCTCGTCTTCAACACCAGCGAGCACACCGAGCTCACCTTCAACGGTTACATCGAACTGGTGGGCATACTCAACCACTTTCTTTGTCAGGGCCACATTTTCCTCATAGGGAAGGTGTGAACCGTCGATCATAACCGACGAGAAGCCGTTGTCGATGCAGTCTTTGCAGAGCTCGAAGCTGTCGCCATGGTCGAGGTGAAGCACGATCTGGGGATGCTCCCAGCCGAGTTCTTTTGCGTATGCCACGGCACCCTGGGCCATGTAGCGGAGCAGAGTGGCGTTTGCATAGTTGCGGGCGCCTTTTGAAACCTGGAGGATTACGGGCGATTTCTCCTCGGCAGCGGCCTTGATGATGGCCTGGAGCTGCTCCATGTTGTTGAAATTGAAGGCGGGGATTGCATAACCGCCCTTGATTGCTTTGGCAAACATCTCACGGGTGTTCACCAAACCCAAGTCTTTATAACTTACCATGTTGTTAATTAATATGTTGATTTAAATCGTTTTCTTGCTTTCCCTTTCCACCCGCAAATTTACAAAAATTTCCTCACACCCTCTCGCTACCCTGTAAAAAAAATCGTATCTTTGCGGCTCTTAAAAACTGTTTACAATGGGAAAAATCATACTTACAGGCGACCGCCCCACCGGACGCCTTCATCTCGGACATTTCGTGGGATCGCTGCGACGCCGTGTCGAGCTTCAGAACTCCGGTGAATTCGACAAGATTTTTGTAATGATAGCCGACTGTCAGGCACTGACCGACAACGCCGACAATCCTGAAAAGATTCGCCAGAATGTGCTTGAGGTTACGCTCGACTATCTGTCGGCAGGAATCGATCCGGCCAAGACCACGATCTTTATCCAGAGCCAGGTGCCGGAAATCGCCGAACTCGCCCTTTATCTGATGAATCTCGTAACCGTGTCGAGGCTTCAGCGCAACCCCACTGTGAAAACCGAAATCAAGATGCGCAATTTCGAGCACTCGCTGCCTGTGGGTTTCTTCTGTTATCCTGTAAGCCAGGCCGCCGACATCACGGCGTTCAAGGCCACAACGGTTCCGGCAGGCGAGGATCAGGCTCCGATGATAGAGCTGACCCGTGAAATCGCGGCCCGTTTCAACAACATCTACGGCCCGACTCTGACCGAACCCGAGATTCTGCTGCCTACAAACGCCGTGTGCATGCGTCTGCCGGGAACCGACGGCAAGGCAAAGATGAGCAAATCGCTCGGCAACTGCATCTATCTGGCCGACACATCGAAAGAGGTCAAGAAGAAGATAAACAGCATGTACACCGACCCCGAGCATCTCACCATCGACTCTCCGGGACATCTCGAGGGGAACTGCCCGTTTATCTATCTCGACGCCTTCGCCTCTGACGAACAGGTAAACCGCTTCCTTCCCGACTATTCAGGCATACAGGCTCTGAAAGACCATTACACACGTGGCGGACTTGGCGACGGAACTGTCAAGAAACTGCTTTTCAACGTGCTTGAAGAGACTCTCGCGCCCATGCGCGAACGCCGCAGGCAGTTCGAGCAGGATATTCCCGGCGTTTACGACATTCTGCGCAAGGGTTGCGACGAGGCCCGTGAAGCCGCCGCCCGCACTCTCGACGAGGTGCGTGCAGCCATGCGCATAAACTATTTCGACGATGCGGAGCTGATTGCCTCTCAGGCAGCCAAATACAAGGGCTGACACAGACACTGACTATAAAAACATATCGCCGGTGTGGCTGCTTCAGGCCACACCGGCGATATGTTTTTATAGGTCGGCGCCGTGGCGTCAATCTTCGAGATAGTAGACGATTGTGGTGACCACACGCACTTTTTTCAGGAAGGGTGTCGACGACTGTTCATCGATCGAGAACTGACCCTGCGAGGCTGTTTTCATTTTGCCGACTTTCGAGCCGGAATCTTCGGCGAAACGGGCCGCGGCGTCGCGGGCGTTGCGGGTGGCCTCGGCAATCATCTCCGGCTTGATGTCGTTAAGTGCTGTATATTCGTAGTTTATGTATGAGTTCGAATAAGGGATTCCCTCTTTGAGAAGTTCCGACTGGCGGTCGAGCAGCTCGCGCACTTTCGCAACCTTCGAGGTCGTGACAGTGACTGTGCACGACAGCGAATAGTTATAGCGGAAGTTGCCCGATGAATACTGGTTGGTGGTGGCGTTGTAGGTGTCGGGGGGATTGATCGAGATCTCGTTTTTGTCGATACCGTTGGTTGTCAGGAAGTTCACAATCTTGGCATTGTTTGATGTGACCTGATCGTAGAGCGACAGGAGGTTGTCGCCGGCCACACTATACTGGATAGGCCATGTGACACGGTTAGCCTCTACCTCGCGCTCGGCGAGACCTTTTACGGTGACCTGACGGTCGCGGAATGCCATGTTGTCGATTCCCGACTTGATGAAGATGCCGAGGAAAAAGATTCCGGCTGCAATGAGCAGGGCGGCGATGATGGTTGATGTTGTTTTATTCATTGCTGATAGTTTTTAGTGTTGTCTGTTTGACAGGAGTTTTCATGTTAGGTTTAACATGCCTGAATAATAATGTCTGAGAGCCATGGATTGTTCCCGTAAAAGCGGAATTTAAAATATCGGGATTTATAGAACCGCAAGACTATTGATGCCGTATGTAAATTTGCGCTGTATTGACAAAAACAGAAACTTATGGAAACAAATCTTTACACGAAACCGGAACATGACTCCGGAGCAAGACCGATCGAGGAGATCATAATACACTGCTCGGCCACACCCGAGGGGAGAGACATCGGAGTGGAAGAGATCAGAAACTGGCATGTGAGAGACCGCCGATGGAAAGATATCGGCTATCATTTCGTGATCAGGCTTGACGGCACTGTTGAGCGAGGCCGTGACCTGAAACTTGCCGGAGCACATTGCACCGGACACAATGCCCGGTCGGCGGGCGTGTGTTATGTCGGAGGCACAGACCGGAACATGCAGCCCAAAGACACCCGTACCACAGCCCAGAAAGCCGCGCTGAGGCGCCTGGTCAGAGAGCTGAAGAAACAGTTCCCGGCCGCCGAAGTACATGGCCACCGCGAGTTCGCGGCCAAAGCATGCCCGTGTTTCGATGTGAAAGCGGAAAAATGGTGAACAGTAGTGAAAATTTTTTAACCACGCCGAATTGAATAGTTGCGCGAATTGATTAATTTTGCGGGGCGGATCGGATCAGAACAGACCGGAGTTATCCAACAAACAAACTTAAGAAGAGAATAAAATGACACTGGGAAAACCAAAACTCTGGATGTTTGCCAGAGACTACCTGCTGATAATTTTCGGAATCTCGCTCTATGGTCTGGGATTCTGTGCCTTCATCGCCACGGCGCCCGACAAGGTGGTTATCGGCGGCATGGCCGGCCTGAGCCAGGTTGTGGATATGATAACCTGGGGGTTCTGGGGCTTCCATGTGCCTTACTCGGTAACAATTTTCTCGGTGAATGTGATAATGCTGGCCCTGGCATGGCGGATAGTGGGGCGAACATTCGTGATCCGCACGCTATTCGGCGTTGTGGTCATATCAACGATTTTCGCATTCTTCCAGCCGCTGTTCACACAGCCGCCGGTCGAGGGACAGACATTCATGGACATTATCATCGGCGCCGTGCTGTGCGGCCTTGGCATCGGACTTGTGTTCATACACAACGGCTCGACCGGAGGCACCGATATAGTTGCCGCGGTAGCCTCGAAAAAGAGCAATGTCTCGATCGGGCGCGCCATGATCTATTTCGACCTGACCATAATAAGCTCGTCGATGCTGCTGAAGTTTCTGATGTATGACGATTTTGATTTTCAGGCAGCAGTGCCGGCGCTGGTCTACGGTCTGATCACATTGTTCGTGATTCCGTTCATGGCCGACATGATGATCAACACCAACCGCATGGCGGTGCAGTTCACAATCTTCTCGCCCTACTGGCAGGAGATAGCCACAGCCATCAACAACGAGGCGCAGCGCGGATGCACTGTGCTCAACGGCATGGGATGGTATTCTAAAAAAGAGGTAAAAGTGCTGCTGGTGATGTGCCGCAAGATTGAATCGGTAACAATTTTCCGCATAATCAAGTCGATCGACCAGGACGCCTTCATAACCCAGGCACAGGTAAACGGTGTTTACGGGCGCGGATTCGACGAGATCAAGCTGAAAATGAACAAGCCACACCACAGCCACGCCGAAGATCTGCCGGCACGTCCCGAACCGAAATCAAGAATAGTCTGAAACAATCCGTTTCCGACAACCTATAATCAAAATATCAGTATAAATTTATGCCAATCAAAAAAACAGCCGGGAAACTGGCACTGCTGTCAACGCTGTTGCTTTCATGCGCAGCCGAATCCATGGCCCAGTCGGCCATATATGCCTGCGGCCACATCCGCCGCGAACGCACACAGGCAATCTCCAACCTGCGCGCATCGGGCTATACCACGGCGATTCTGTTCAACGTCAATGTAGAGAACGACGGCACTCTTACCACCGACTTCAGCTGGGACAGCCAGACACCGGCCCAGGCGGGAGGCATAATCTGCCAGAACGGCGAATATGTTTTCGGCAAATACCAGCCGAATTACATCAGCGACATACGCCTACTGCTGACCGCCCCCACCTCAATCAACCGCATCGAGATCTGTATCGGCGGATGGGGCAACGGATCATACGGCAATATACGCAACCTTATCGAACGCGACGGAACCGGAGAGGAGACAATGCTCTACCGCAACTTCAAGGCGCTGAAAGAGGCGCTTCCCGAAATCATGGCGGTAAACAACGACCAGGAGCAGGACTACGACCTCGCCTCGGCAACGGCATTCCACCGCATGATGGCCGAAATAGGATATAAGACCACCGTGGCGCCATACATGCACCGCGACTACTGGAAAGACCTCGTGGCCGCGCTCAACACCACACCCGGCACATGCGATCTGGTGTATCTCCAGACCTACGGCGGAGGCGCAGGCAACAATCCGTCAGACTGGAAAGTTTTCGGCGATGTGCCCATGTATATAGGCTTCGACTGCGAGGCAAGCGCCGATCTGGCCGCCATGCAGACACGGTTCAAGAACTGGCGCGACAACGACGGAGTGGCCGGAGGATTTCTCTGGAACTACAACAGCGAGGCCCGCGACCACAACGAGTGGGCCACAGCCATAAACCGCATTTTTGAAGTCAAGACATGTCCCGACCCGGTGGTGACAGTCTATCAGGACGCCGACTACGGAGGCTATGCCATAGGGCTGCCTGCCGGAAGCTTCACCCAGGGCGAACTGGCGCTCTACGGACTCAAGGCCCGCGACGTGTCATCGATCAAGATAAGCGAAGGATACAAGGCCACAATATATATCGGCGCCAACCTACGCGGATCAAAAACAACATTCACCGAATCTACCCCTTATGTGGGCGACCAGTGGAACGACCGCACCCGCTCGATAATTATCGAGAAAACCGAGGAAGATGGCATAGCCGACATCATAGCCGACAACGGCAGGGCTACACTGTCAGTCTCGTCCGACGCCGATACTTTTTCTGTTGACGGTGCCGGCGCAGACACCATTGAGATTTTCAGCAACGCGGGCACAAAGATAGCCTCAGCTGCCCCCGACAGCTCGGGCCGTGCCAGCATCGACATGAGCTCATGCCCCGACGGCATATATCTGGTAGTTGCCGGACGCCGATCGGTCAAGGCGGTAAAACGCTGACATTCCGTGAATATTCTGCCGCACCTCTGAAAAAGGTTTGGCCGTTTCATGAAAAATCACTACCTTTGCGGCGAATTTCGTAATCTCTGGTGGGACAAGGCTGCCCGCGTATATTGCGACTATTGTTTAATTTAAAGCTTTAAATTAGTCATGGATTTAATTAAAGTTGCCGAAGAAGCTTTTGCAACCGGCAAACAGCTCCCCGAATTCGGCCCGGGCGACACCATCACAGTTGCTTACCGAATCAAAGAAGGTAACAAAGAGCGTATTCAGCAGTACCGCGGTGTGGTTATCCGCATCTCAGGCGAAGGCACAAAGAAACGTTTCACCGTTCGCAAAATCAGCGACAACATCGGCGTTGAGCGTATCTTCCCCATCGAATCTCCGTTTATCGACTCTATCGTAGTCAACAAATACGGTAAGGTTCGCCGCGCGAAGCTCTACTACCTCCGCGGCCTCACCGGCAAAAAAGCCCGTATCAAAGAGCGCCGTGTCATCAAGAAATAATATTTCTTGCAGGCAAATTATCCAAGAATCAGACACAAGGCTCCGGAAAAATTTTCCGGAGCCTTGTTCTTCAGTCAAAAGCCATCAATTAAATAACCGGTCTGTATAAAATAATTTCGAAAAGCCACTTATTCATTTACTATCCTCACTCTGGCCGATGCGAACACGCTCAGGTCAAGCCTGCGCATAATTCCGATTATGGCATGGGCGGCTTTCACACTCACACCGCCGGCATTAAGCGCCGGGCTGTAGGCCGCTATCGACATAACACCGGGATAGACACCCACAATCGAACCTCCGAACGAGCTCTTGGCCGGAAGCCCGGCGGCAACAAGCCACGGGCCATTCATTTTATGAGGCCCTTTAGCCGCCATAAGTCCGACGATATTTTTGGCGATCTCGCCATCGAACACAATCTTTCGTGAAACCGGGTTCACACCGTCGGCAGCGACAGTGGCGCCCATCATTGCCAGCTGGTCAACGGAAGCCCCCATCGACAAAGCCTTCAGATAGAGATCGACCGACAGAGCGGCATCGTCATACAGATAATATCCGCTCTTGGCAAGGGCGTCGACAAACCCCGACTCCGCAGCCTCGTTTCTGAGCTTTTCATAAACCTTATCGTTCAGCTCAGGAGCCGAACCCATCAGATCGATCAGACGGTCGACATACAGATTCCATTTCGAATCGGCATCGCCCACCGGCTGCAGGGCCGAGAAAGCACGCACGCCATGAGCGCTGAAACGCACACCGTCAGGCCGGTGTCCGCCCTTTTTACACGGACACTCGCCCGATTTGCGTATCACCTCCATAGGGTCAAGCTGCGAAAAGAGCATCGACGAAAGAGCCACCTTCGATATCGAACCCATAGGCGCCTTTATATCAGTGTCACCCTTTCTTAGAAGTGTTCCGTCGGCCAGAGCCACAGCTATGCCGAAACTTTTGGGGCAGGCGTCGCACACACGGCTGTCGACCTCACCTTCATTAAGCGATTTAAACTCCTCATAGGCCGCATCTACAGCCTTTCTCACATCATTCAATGAAATTTTTCTTTCCATATCAATTATAATTTTCAGTTAATAGAATTCCTGTTACCGCTGTTTCCCGGTGCTGTAACAGCATCTCGTTTATAAGGTCGGGAAATCAGATATATTCGTTACTCATGCAGAATGTGAACGATTTGCCTCTTGCCATAACCACAATGGCAAAAATCACCGTCATTATGAAATTGAGCACAAAGGGAAAGTGATTGTCAGACACACCCAACAAGCTCTTTAAAAAATCGACTATGAACGGGGTGACTGTGATGGCGATATAATTTACCGACAGCACTACTGCCAAAGCAAGGGTTGTCTTACGCCCGTCAGTCACAGTATATGTAGCCTTATCATAGATAACCGGCTGAAAAACACCGTATCCGAATCCCATTAGAATTGCCGAGAGGCAGAGTAGCCAGCAGTCGCGGGCAACTGCCATAAGCAGAAGTCCGCCGGCAATCGAGACCGCAGCCATCAGCGAGGTTCGCTGGCCTGCCAGCTTTATAATGCCCGGCAAAAAGAATCCCGGAAGAAACACGGCCAGATAAAAAAGCGATGTGACGGTTCCGGTAACTCCGCTGCCGAGACGATCTTCCTGAATGAGAAACGGAAGATAATATGACACGACCGACACGGCATAGGTAACAAAGGCATAAAGGCCAACCAGACCGACCATACGCTTTATAATGAACCCACCGGTCACTCCTGAGCCTTGAGGTTGAGCCGATAGCGAAACAGGGGCGGCCACACTTGAATCAGTCACAACAGAGCGACTGCCGCCAAGACGCACACCAAGCAACAACACAAGCGGTATGGCCGGGATGAGATAAACCAGAAATGGCGTGTGCCAGTTGCCACGGTTCAGCCATCCCACCGCAAATGTAGCGATGACAAGAGCCAGATTAGAGATCCCGCTCTTGATTCCCAACTGCCTCATGCGGTATTTGCCTACAAACATATCGGCGATCAGACCAGCCGCAAGCGGAATCACAAGGCCGCAGCCGCATCCGAGAATACAACTGACAACAATAAGCTCCGCCATTGAGTCAGCAAAAAAATAGAGAATACCTGCTGCAAGATAGACGGCAAGTCCAGCCGTAACTATTGCCACTTTGTCGCGCGATTCGGAAAGTTTGCCTGAAAAAAGCACAAACGGAATTATCAGAAGGTTCGGCAACACAGTCAGCAGCTGAATTTCAAGATGCGATGCTCCGGGAAATATCCTGTCAAGATTGCCGAGCATCGGACTGACGGCCAACCCGGGAAGGTTGACCACCAGCGACACCGACCATATTGCCAGCAGAACGGGTAAGGTTACCGTTCCTTTTCCGGTGGGAATGCGTATCATAGCTCAACAAATCAGAATGTTACTAATATCAGCTAACTGAATCTGACTTTTCGGCAGCAGCCTTAACCTCGGCATCAGTAGGCTGATAACCCGCAGGCCATCGTGAAACCTGACCGGGAGAACGGCCTTCGATCTGCCAATCGAAAGGATAGAACGTAGATCCGGCATCGCGCCACGACTTCTTACGGCGTCCATACACAATCAGAGGCAACGCTATGAACAAGGCAACGCCGATTATAAGCACTCCGACATAGATTGCCGGACTGCCGGTTTTGATCTGCGAGGGAGGAACAAAGCTGAGAACTCCGGCAACAACCGCACCAGCCACACCTACTATCGTGACAAGCCACATGCCGAAACGGCCTCCGGGCACTTTGAAACCGCGCGCCTTGTTCGGAGCCGTGTGCCGCAGTCTTACAAACGCACAATATATCATAACCACCATTATCAGATAAATAATGGTCGACATCTGGCTCAAAATCTGATATGCCGACTCAACCGACGGAAGAAGAACCAACACAAGCGACAGCAATGTCACTATCACTGCCTGCACATAGAGAATGGTGGTCTGTATGCCGTTGCGGTTGGTGTGCTGTAACGAACGCGGCAGATAACCGGCCTTGCCTACAGCCAGAATGCCCGACGACGGGCCGGCTATAACTACACTGACCTGCCCCAATACGCCGAAGGTTATAAGCACCGCCATCACATTCCCCAGCCATGGCACACCTATCGAAGCCCAGAGATCGTTGTAGGCCACCAGAAGACTCTGCAGAAGGTTTATCTTGCTTTCAGGAATAACCACACCTATGGCCAGTGTACCAAGAATGAAGATGACAAGAATGATTACAGCGGCAACCAGCACCGATTTAGGAAAATCTCTTGACGGATTCTTCATGGCAGGAACCTGAACGGCCTGAATTTCCATACCTGCGAAAAACAGGAATATGCTCGCCGCAAGCACTATCGTACCGAAATTTGAGAAATCAGGCCAGAAAGGCTTGTCGAGCGGAAGATATACCGTCTTTCCAAGCAGAAGATAAACCACCCCCATTACAATCAGCACCGCGGCAGGAATAATCGTTCCGAACAGACCGCCAAGCGTACTGAGTTTGTTGGCATACCTCATGCCGCGGAATGTGTTGAAAGTGCACACCCAGTAAACACTGAGAACAATCAAAAGTGTATAAATACGGTTACCGGCAAGCCTTGCATCGAACGCATCAGGCCAAAACACATAAGCGAGAGAGACGGCACCGAACATCAGCACCGCAGGAAACCAGATGACAACCATCTGCCAGTCGAGATACATGCCCAACCATCCCATACGGGTGCCAAAAGCTTCAGAAATCCATCTGAACACACCGCCCGACCGGGTATAGGTCGAAGCGAGTTCCGCACACACAAGAGCATACGGCACAAGAAAAACAAGCGCGGCAAAAACATAGTAGAAAATCGACGTAAACCCGAATTCGGCCTGCGATGCCAGACCACGCATGCTCACAATCGTGGTGACAATCATAATTGCCATCGCCATCATGGAGATCTGTCTGACACCTCCTGAAGGATGTGTATGCGGAGTTATCTCTTTCATGCTGCCCGACGCAGAAGTCTGTCCACATGCGGATTTATTTTTTTCGGTAGACATAGCGGTAATTTTAAATTCTTGAATTCAACTTTTATAAAAAGTCTGCTCAAGCCCACATTCTAAAAAGCGGGGGGCCGCAACCGGCCCCCCGGAAAATCGGTTTCAAGATTGTGAACAAGATAGTACCGGCAACATAGGTCAGCGAGCCGGATAAACCACCGGATAGGCCTCCGCAAGCTTTGTGCCTACCTTATAGTGAATGCCCGGCTGAGCTGTAAAGCTTACATTGCTTGAAGCCTCAAACACCATGACGATATCGGAGCCGCCAAACTGGAAGTAAGAGATCTCCTCACCTTTATGCAGCACCTTGCCGACTTCGGCAGTAAGAACTACCGACGAAACCTGAGCCATACCCATAGGCAAAATGGCAACAAGACCGATAGGACTGTCTATGACTATCAGCCCGCGACATTGCATGAATTCATAGCCCGGGCTGTCGGGAGCATCGAGATGACGTATCATCTTCACATGGTTACGACCATCGGCAACAGCTTCGTCACGGTCGGCAACAACTTCAAGATAGACCGTACCCTGAATAAAGCGCGATTCAAGCACACGGCCGGCCACCGGCGCATGCTGGCGATGATAATCGGTGGTATTAAGGAACGCGTGCATCCATTGTCCGCCTTTGAAACGGTCTTTGTAAGGACTTCCTGCAAGCAGCTCGTCGATCTTCCAGCGTATCCCCTTGATGTCGACC
The DNA here is from genome assembly GCA_947177215.1 of uncultured Muribaculaceae bacterium. Classification (GTDB taxonomy): domain Bacteria; phylum Bacteroidota; class Bacteroidia; order Bacteroidales; family Muribaculaceae; genus UBA7173. The sequence goes on along the minus strand of CAMWTV010000005.1, from coordinate 12,278 downwards.
TCCGAATTCTCGCTCACTTCCCACTGCCCTCCGAAAGTAGAGTCGGCAGGCGAGGTTATTATACGGCTGTCGTCGATAGCTGCAATAGGATGAGTCCCCGGTTTGAAATGGCGGGCAAAAAATTCATTGAAAGTTTTCCATCCTCCATGAGGCTGTATATATGAATCCATGTTATACGCAGGCGAGTCATAATATGACTGTAAAGCCTCAGGGGTGAGCGATTCCGGCTGATCCATCCATTTGCCGAACTCCTGGATATATCTCCTCATCCATAACGACAGAGGCGTGAGAGGCTCTGCCGGATTATGAGGCATCACCGCGTTCTGAAGGCTCTTTACCGGTTCCTGGTCAAGAATGAAATAGAACAGACAAACATGTTTATACACAATTTTGCCCGGCTGGTTCTCGACAGGCACCCACGTAAGCTGGGCGTCGAGCCAGTTATAATAGTCGTCAAGAGTCTTCATCTCGTCCATCTCGACAGCATCGAATGACTTTGCTTTGTCGAAAGCCTGTTGAAATTTATCCTGCCATCCGTTTTTCGCAATCATGTCAAGCAGTTCCTGCACGATTGGCTGATGTTTTGTCGTTGCCATTTTTGTAATATTTTTTAAATTTATGATATATCCGCAGAGAAATTCCGCTCTGCTTCCGACGTCTGTAGAGATAACAGCCGGCAGAAAAACAAGTTTTTCGGCCTATACAGTTTTAACCATGCTTAAGAAGCCGGAAAAAACAAGCCTCAGCCCCGCCGGAAGGCAAAAAACAATCCGGCCGCGTGCCTGGATTTTGAATCTGACACACGGCCGTGTTTCATTTCCTCATGGGCGGCGACGCCTCGTCCGGGGGAATTTTACCGACTGCCGAAAGGGTTGTCTGTCAATCTCTTTCTCAAAGAATAAACGGCAGCGCCACAGAAGCCGAAATAGCAAGCAACATCACCAAATTACGCCCGAGGCGGGCCTTCTTCACAAGCTGTAGTTTCCTGACACTCTCTTTCATAGTCGCAGCGTTTTAAATTAATAATTATAAACTGTCAAATCTCTCTGAAATCGTCATATCCCCGCCATTTGATCCGGCTTAGATCCTGAACCTGAAACCAACCTGAATCAGACCCTGCGCGCCGAAACCGAGTTCGCCAAACATCATTGCCGTGCGCGAAATGCCCACCTGGGCGCCAAGCGGAGTGAACTGATAGGCGAAATAAGTCTTGTTGTAGGCATCGTCATGCCGCGGCATCATATGCGAGATCTCGGCACCAAGACCGACACGGCCATAAAGAGTGACTATGCGGTTGCTGTAATACTCATAACGTCCGTTAAGCATGATGGCATGATAGGCTATCGACGAATGGTGCTCACCTTTGGTGGTTGTCGACGAGAACGTATAGCTCGGGCCGATCCAGAAATTCGACAGCACTCGGAAATTGACTCCCGCTGTCAAGGCTCCCCACGCATTGTTGACATGACTCCAGTCGTCATGGCAGTCGGTGGCATCCATCTGGGTATAGCCGCCATAGCCTATGGTTATCTCAGTGTTCTGGGCACTCCCTGCAGCCACTCCGCAAAAAAGAATAGTCAGAAATAAAAAAAGCTTCTTCATGTCGCTCTAAATGAAAAAATAGTTTTTAATAATTGAAACGTCTTTTTGAAACGTCTTTGTAACATTTAACATTGCATGACACTCCTCTGTTCACACGCGCGGCAAAAAAAGAACCGGTTCTGAAAAATGTTTTTTACACCTGCCATTATTTCACATACTTGCCAAAAATTCACTACCTTTGCAACAGCGAAACAAACTACACATTTCACACAATGCAGGAGAAAATCATAATTCTCGATTTCGGATCGCAGACCACCCAGCTCATAGGCCGGCGGGTGCGCGAGCTCAACATGTATTGCGAAATCGTCCCCTACAACAAATTCCCCCACGGCGACAAGTCGGTAATTGGTGTAATCCTGTCCGGATCGCCCTTCTCGGTCTACGATGAAAAAGCCTTCAAGGCCGAGCTGGCCGAAATACGCGGCCACCTGCCGGTGCTCGGCATCTGCTACGGAGCGCAGTTCATGGCATGGACTTCAGGCGGAAACGTCGAGCCAGCCGCTTCGCGCGAATACGGCCGCGCGCTGCTCACCGAAGTCAACGGCGCCGACCCCCTGATGAAAGGCATCAAGCCCGGAAGCCAGGTGTGGATGAGCCATGGCGACACCATAACCGCCATCCCCGACAGCTTCTCGGTAATAGCATCGACCGAAAAAGTGCGCATCGCACCCTACCACATCAACGGCGAGCAGACATGGGGAGTGCAGTTCCATCCGGAAGTGTTCCACTCGGTCGACGGCACACAGCTTCTGCGCAACTTCGTGGTCGACATCTGCGGAGGCCGTCAGGACTGGAGCGCAGAATCGTTCATCGACACAACAGTGGCACAGCTCCGCGAGCAGCTCGGCAACGACAAAGTGGTGCTTGGCCTCTCGGGCGGAGTCGATTCGTCGGTGGCCGCGGTGCTTCTTAACCGCGCCATAGGCAAAAACCTCACCTGCATATTCGTTGACCACGGCATGCTCCGCAACGACGAATTCAAAAACGTGCTTCACGACTACGAATGCCTCGGGCTCAACGTGATCGGAGTCGACGCATCAGCGAAATTCTTCGCCGAACTGGCCGGAGTAACCGATCCCGAACGCAAACGCAAAATAATCGGTAAAGGATTCATCGACGTCTTCGACGAGGAAGCCCACAAAATAACCGATGTGAAATGGCTCGCACAGGGCACAATCTATCCCGACTGCATCGAGTCGCTCTCAATCACAGGCACAACCATAAAAAGCCACCACAACGTAGGCGGCCTCCCCGAAAAGATGAACCTCAGGCTCTGCGAGCCCCTGCGCCTGCTCTTCAAAGACGAAGTGCGCGCCGTTGGCCGCGCCCTCGGCATGCCCGACCACCTCATCAAACGCCACCCCTTCCCCGGCCCCGGTCTGGCCGTGCGAATCCTCGGCGACATAACCCCCGAGAAAGTGCGAGTGCTTCAGGAAGCCGACCACATCTTCATCCAGGGACTGCGCGATCACAACCTCTACGACAAAGTGTGGCAGGCCGGAGTAATTCTGCTCCCCGTGCAGAGCGTAGGCGTTATGGGCGACGAACGCACCTATGAGCGCGCCGTAGCCCTCCGCGCAGTGACATCGACCGATGCCATGACCGCCGACTGGGCACACCTCCCCTACGAATTCCTTGCCGAGGTGTCGAACAACATCATCAACCATGTGCGCGGCGTAAACCGCGTCTGCTACGACATCTCCTCTAAACCACCGGCCACAATCGAGTGGGAATAATATAAATACTGACACCGCCAATTAGCACTCTGATATACAGTTGTTTACATCTATAATATAGGATGTAAACAACTGTAATTATTTAATATTGCAAAATAAATTGTACCCTATATTCATGAATATAGTTAAATACTTAAATTAATCTAAATAGACCTTTAATCTCAGATTGCAATTGATGATTCTTTGTATCTTTGCAACAAATCATATCAATGACAACAGATAATATTCAAATACTAGGCACTAATGAACACCGAATTTATTTCGGAGATGCTTTAGAAGCCTTATCTCTTATCCCTGATGGGTCTGTAGATTTGATTTTTGCAGACCCTCCTTATAATATAGGCAAAGTCTTTGCAGGGCTTAAAGATAAATGGGCATCAGATGAAGATTATGTGCAATGGTGCTACAAATGGCTTCAGCTTTGCGTGAATAAGCTGAAACCTAATGGGGCATTTTATGTAATGACTTCTACACAGTTTATGCCCTATTTTGATATTTTCCTTAGAGAACGATTAACTATATTATCGCGGTTGGTTTGGTCTTATGATAGTTCAGGGGTTCAAGCAAAAAAATATTTTGGTTCTATGTATGAACCAATCCTTTTCTGTGTAAAAGATAATAACAATTATACGTTTAATGCCGATGATATCTTAGTGGAGGCTAAAACTGGTTCTCAGCGGAAACTGATAGATTATAGAAAAAATCCTCCTCAGCCCTATAATACACAGAAGATTCCAGGAAATGTTTGGGATTTTGCCAGGGTAAGATACAGAATGGAAGAATATGAAAACCATCCTACACAGAAACCTATAGCTTTGTTAGAACGCATTATAAAAGCCAGTTCAAATGTAGGTGATACTGTGTTAGACCCTTTTTCAGGTTCTTTTACTACAGGGTTTATGGCTAAACAACTTGGAAGAAGAAGTATAAATATCGAGATTCAGGAGGACTATATTAAAATAGGGCTTAGACGATTAGGTTTGGCTACTGTATTTAATGGCGAACCTTTAGTAAAAGAGGGCAAAGTTACAAAAGTAAAAAATCGCAACGGTGTAAAAGTTGAATCAGTAGAACAGCCCAGTATCTTCGGCTTAGATTTTTGAAGATGGTAACAGAACATAGCTTTACAAGCACAATTAGAACTGTGCTGACAAAATTCTTTGGTAATAATTCAGAAGCTGTTTTGGAAAACAGCTTACTGATTCAATACCTTAACGAAAAAACTAAATCAGCAAATAAAGGGTCTAAGGCTAGAGGTAGTTTTGCTAACCTTTATTCTATTTATGTAGTAGTGGAGGATTACATTAAGCACAACTATCATAAAGCAAAAAAAGGAGAATATGCAGACTATGTTGGTGTTATATTCAGTTATCTATTCAAAAGACAGAGAGAACTACCCTTTGGAGCAAAGCTACAGAATCATTCTTTGAATAACAGAACCAATTCAGAATTTCAGAAGTTCTTTCCTACAGCTAATCTTATCCCTATTATTCGTAATCAGGAAACAAATAGATACTGGGTAAATGATAGTCTTCTTTGGATTGAAGTAAATCATAAACGCTATAATATTGCTGAAGCAGTATTAGGTATAATAGATGAATATATTAAAACAAAGCAGGATTCTTTTGTAAGATTTATCAATCAGTGTGAACAAATGCAGACTGTAGGAAATAAGGATAAAGAAGGAATTAGAACTTATATTCTTAGTTTGCTTGCCCCTAATGTTGATGCTAGGTTATTTGAAATAGTCAGTTACTCTATCTTAAAGTTTTATTACATCGAACAAAATATTTACTGGGGCTATGAGCTTGAAAAGATAGAAGCTGAGAACTTAAAGCTATATAAGACTGGAAGAACAAACGCAAATGATGGTGGAATTGACTTTGTAATGAAACCTTTAGGGCGCTTTTTTCAGGTTACGGAAACACTTGATTTTAAGAAATACTTCTTAGATATTGAGAAGATTGAGAAATATCCTATCACCTTTGTAATAAAGTCTACTGATTCAATAAAGGGAATTCAAAGCAAACTTGAATCAGATGCGCTTAAAACATACCCCGTAAAAGCTATAGTAACGAAATATTTAGACTGTATAGAGGAAATTATAAATATTCCTGTCCTAAAAGATTATCTTCAGATAGTAGAACAAAATGGGCTTCTTCTCCAAGTCTTAGATGAAATAATCTTGCAAAGCAAAGTAGAATTTAATTATTCAGAAGAAGACGAAGATTAAAAATTAAATTAACTAACAGAGTCATCGTCCAATGATAAATTCCATAGCTCTATAAAAAAGATTTCAGATTAATTCATTTGAAATCTCAGAAATAAAGCTAATCTACAAAATGTTAGCCTCAACCAGTTTTATATAATTGTACCCCAAAAATGTACCCTGCAAATGGCTAAAACAGTGTATGGCTCTGATAATCAACATTTCCTCATTACCGACCGAGTGGGAATAACCTCCGGGCCCTCAGCCTGAACAAAAAACAACCGCGCCACTTGAAGTCTCTGAAAACTTCCGGGGCGCGATCTTTTTTCATACAGCCCTGATCATCTCACGGCAACTTTCTCGCCGCCTACAAGATATATGCCCGGCTGAAGATTTTCGGTCGCCATATCACGGTCTACACCCGATCTGACCATAACTCCGGCCATAGTGTAGACATCCACTTTGCCTGAGGCCGCATCGGCGGTCACATTGTCGACACCGGCCGCAGGCTTCCACAACACACGCAGATGGTCGACATACAGCAGTGTGTTGCTGGCCGCACCGATGCTCTTCGAGGTCTGGTATCCGATGCTGAACTCTACCGGAGTGTCTTTCGCCACACTGAAATCCCAACAGAGCGTATGCCACGAGTTAGGCTCGGCAGGATAACGAAAATCAGCGTCCTCGCCAATCTTCACCCCTGTGAGCGAAGTGTTTACATTTCCTCCGGCCGAAATCTCACGGCCATTGTTGCTCTCCTGCCCCGGGCATTCATAGCGCATGTTCAGCAGCACCCGATAATCACCGGCAGGCAGAGTGGCGGTCTGCGATATGGTGTTCTGACCCGGAGTCCAGGAGTTAAGCACCGTCAGGCAACGCTCACCGTCCTCCTCATCCTTGAGAAAAGGGGGACACTGCGCCGCATAGTTACCCACCTCGCTCACACAGTAAAGAGTCGAGCTGTAAGGCATCGAATACATGCGGCAGTAACCCGAAGGCGAGCTCATGCCGTTATGGCCCGTCCACCCTTTTACCGGCAGAATGTTGGGATAGCTGCTCTGCAGCCCCGTGACACTGTTCACATAACAGGGGTCATAGCTGCCCGAACCAACTTTTGCCGAGCCTATTGTGCCATAGGTCACATCTTCCTCGAAACTCGCGTTGGTGATATACTTTCCGGTCACATCAGTGAAACCTGCGGTCAGGTCGTCGTCAGCCGAAGGAGGCATAACGCCCCCCTCTACCTGCAGGCGTCCGTTCACCACACTGACCTTCACACACTTGCCGGCACCGATACCGGCAGTGCCGCTCACCTTCTCGCCGCCATCGGCAATCGTAACCGCCGCCTCGGTGTCAGCCACGCCATCATTGCGTATATATGCAACGGCAGCGTTTTCGGCATCCTGCACCGCTGTCAGGGAATTGCCCTTCACAAACACTTTGAGCACCTGCACTGCCGAATGATTCTGTTCGGCAACAAACGAGGCTGACGAACCGTCGGCCGACACAGCCGTCTCCACATCAAACACCGGCGCTCCATCGGGGCAGCTGATGCCTGAAAGCTCACAGCGCACATCGCTGGCAAAATTGGCCAGCACAAGCCAGCATGTGCCGTCAGGGTCGGGAGCAAGCACTCCGTTCCACCCTTCCGGAACCTTGCCCGCCAGAGGAACAACCCCTTCGGCAAGCGCCTTTGTAGTGGCCGCGTCAACGTTGCTGTAATACACCACATGGCGTCGGTCAACAACATCGCCAGTCTTCACATCGCGGCTCTCGCCTGAATACATCGGATAGATCTTGGCCGTGTTGATCGAATTGTTAAGCGAGCGGTCGCCGAAACCGATCTGCTTCTCGCCCACCGACACCATGCCAAGCGCGTTGTCGATATTCACCCAGTCGGAGCTGAATGCCTCGAAGGCTTTGCCGTCGGTCTGGCGGTGTGCGCCGTCGCCGAAATAGAGCGTGCGCTTCTCCTTCATGAACGGATCGGTGCTGATAGCCATCAGGCCCCCAAGCTCGCGGGTAATGGTCACCGCAGCGTTGGCTCTCACATAATCGAGATATATGAAAGCGTTTCCGGGAGTCGAATAGATGGCGAAACGGTTGTTGAGCGAGGCCCCGTTGGTGTTGAGTTCGCCGTTCATCACATAGGCGTCGCCACGCAGGTCATAGATGCCGCTCACAACAGGAGTGGCGTCGGTGCTCTTTCCGGCCACCTCATACCATCCAAGGATATTGCCGGTGTTGTTGGCGCGGTAAGGCACTATTATCTTGTTATTGTCGGGAGTGTTCGGCGCGAAATAGCCGGTATAGCTCTTCAGCCCCGTGCTCCATGAGAAGCAGCTGAAACGGTCGGCGGTCGAGGCCCTGACAACATTCTGAGCCGGGAGAACAAACGCTTCCGAGTGTTCGCGGCGGAAATCCTCCCACGCGGTCGGCTCCACACCTGCGGTCGACAGCTCGTTGTGCATCAGCCATGTCATCATCACACGATGCCCCTGCACACCCATTCGGCGGGCACCAACATCGGCGTTGAGCAGCCATGAGCCATCGGTTGTGGTCTGCTGGCGCGCCTTGATATATTTATAGGCCATATTCTCGAGCATCAGCGCGTTCGGATCGCCGAGGAAGCAGGCCATGGTCGAATACGACGTTATCTGGTCAAACAGAAACAGGCTCCAGTCATTGCCGTTGGGCATCGCCAGCTCGCCGTCGGCCAGAGCCAGACGGTTGAGCACCTCATCCATCACCTTCTGGTTATTGTGCATCAGCGCATTGGTTTTCCATTTTTCAGTGCCGTAAAGCCCCTTCTGGAACATCTTCAGAGCCAGCGCAGCCTCGCCGAGCTCCTGCATCACCACATTCTGGTAGCTCGTATGAAACAGATTGTGGTTCTGAAGCGTATAGTCGTCATAAAGGTTCTTGCCCTTGTAGAGGTCGGCCACCGTAGTGCTGTCATAGTCCGGATCAATCACCGTGGTGTTAGTCTCGTCTGAAACATGCGAATAGCTGTTTATGGCAAACTCGCGCAAACGGGCGAACCATCGCGGAGCCAGCTCGTCGTCAGGGAAAAGACCGAGAGTAGCGGCAAGCACATCGGCCTCCCATCCGTTCTCCTCGGCTTTCGTGTCGCCCGCGAAACCGGTGGGGATATTCCGCTCAAGCTCATAGTTGCACTCAGCCTTGAGCAGTGCCTTTATATATCCTTTCTGCGCGTCCGTAAGCTTGTCCCACTGGAAATAAGCAGAATACGCAACCGACATGGCCCACAGCGACGACTCCCATACATAATCGTTCTTCGAAGTCGAGCCCCAGTAATTGTTCCCTTTGCACACCTTCAGCTTGTTGGCCTTGTGGGTCGAATAAGCAAACACAAGCGACTTCTTTGCAAGGCTTTCCAGATCGTTCCAGGTTATTCCAGCCGGCAGCGTCACCTTGTCACGGCCATACTTCACAAGAAAAGCGCATATCATCGAAAGGTCGGCGTTAGGTCTCACCCCTCTTTCGTCATTGGCCATCGTGTTCTCACCCTTGAAACAGCCACACACCTCGCCAAGGCTGTTAGGCGACTCGCAATCCTGAAAATCGTTCTTCATATACACCGCGAAATCGGCAAGCATCTGCAACAGATCTGCCTGCATGGCGCTCTCCTCCACAAAATCATGGGTAATCACGCCCTCGGTCGGACTCGTCACATCCGTCTCTGTCGGATCCTCTGCAACGCTCCCTCCGGCCACAGAATAGAGCCTCACATTATCGATCATCACACAGCTGCCGCCCGACTTCCAGTTCACGTCAAGCGCTATCGTCACATCTCCGTCAGAAAGATTCCTGAAATCGACACTTACAGTCTCCCAGCTCATACTGCCGAAAATGCCGGCACTGCCCTGGGCGAAACTGTCGCCCACACTGCCGTTGCCTGCACGGAGCGTATAGCTCGATGTGGCACTCCCGTTATAAGCCGTTCTGAGATCGGCTGTCAAACGGTAATTCCCCGCCGGAAGCGTCAGCTTCTGCGAGAGTGTCGAACTGCCGTCGCTCCATCCCACACGCATATAAAACGCCTGCTCTCCATCGGTCACAGAGCCGAATTTGCCGAAATTGTTGTCACCATAGCAGTCGGCCGTAACAATAAGTGTCGGGTCTGCTATCCCTGTCACATTCCACCCTTGCGGAGCCGACACACGCCATCCGCGCTGGCCGTCGGCCGAATTGGTCACACTCTCGAGCACATTGCGGTCATCGGCCTCGAACGAACCGTTCACAACATACGTCTCAGTCACATCCTCCGGCCCGGCTTCATCGGCGCTTTTCACGCCTGCTGAAAGCTCTGCCGGCACATTATCACGGGCAACAACGGCACCGGTCATGGCTGCCGCTCCCGCCGCGGCACAAGCCGCAATCCATAAAATCTGTTTCTTCATGGGTTTGTTTTTGGATCTGGTTCTCTAAATTACTATTCTTCAACATCTGACGGAAGGCTTACGCCCACCGGTTTCACCTGCAAAGATAATACTTTTCAGCTCATGCCACAAGCCCTAAAAATCCCTGAATCTTTCTGATTGGTCTCACATTTCAGCCAACATAACGCCACCGGCTTCAAAACCGTTAAAAATCCCTACCCTCGCCATCTCGATTTTGCCACGTTGAGGATATTCATTAAATTTGCTTTTCAAAAACAGATCACAGGCTTCAGTGAGGGCCGAATTTATATGAGAAAACAGATTTGGAAGCGTTGGCTTTGCTCTGCGAAAGAGCAGGGCAGGCGGTTGGTGACAGTCTCCCTGGCTGTCGCCTTGCTTGTGTCTGCCCTACCGTTGGAAGCAACGGCTGCCAACCCGCCACACCCCTCGTCAAGACCTGTCGCGCATCCGGCAAGGCAGCCGAAGGCAACCTCTCCGGCAGCAAACCTCCCCGACTCCATACCCGTCGGCAATGAACCGGGAAAAGGGCCCGAAGAGGTCATCCAGTCAGAAATTCAGCTCAACGACGGCCATATGGTCATTACCCCTGTCGACACCGTAGCAGTGCTGACCGCCGGAGAAGCATGGGCAGCCGATTCCATCGCAGGTGCCGCCACTCGGAAAGAAGACGAGTGGATCCCGCGCGACACGGAGTTCAATCCCGACCCCACAAAAGCCGTCTGGTTCGCCGCACTTTTCCCCGGACTCGGACAAGTCTACAACAGGCGCTACTGGAAACTCCCAATCATCGTCGGAGGCTACCTCGGCCTCGCATATGCCACAAACTGGAACAGCTCGATGCTGACCGACTACACCAAAGCCTACGCCGACCTCCTCGACAACGACCCCGACACACGAAGCTACATGGATCTGTTCTCTCCCAACGTAAAAGAAGAGAACCTCGACAAATCATGGCTCCGCAACGTGTTGCGCTCACGCAAAAACTATTTCAGGCGCAACCGCGACCTGTGCATAATCGCCATGATCGGAGTATATCTCGTGGCTATGGTCGACGCATATGTCGACGCTTCGCTATCTCATTTCGACATAACACCCGACCTGACAATGGATCTTGCTCCCGCACTCATTCAGGACGGCCGCCAGCGATACCCGTCGGTAGGCCTGGTGTGGGCACTCAACTTCTAAGCATAATTTTTCACATAAAAATGAATCTAATTCGAAAATATCTGGTTTTCACCGCGATATCCGCCACCGCAGTCATAGCGTCAGCCCGACCGTCTGTACTCTCGCTGGCCGATCACGTAAACGATTCAACCATCATCTACCCTGAAAGCGTCGAGACCGACGTACACAAGATGATGCAGAACTGGTATCTCGAAAACTATACAGCCCTCGACAAAGAAGCCGACTACCGTCCCGACGTGCCCACAACCGACCAGGAAATCATCGAACGCCTGCGCACAATGCCCACAGCCATCGAGATGCCATTCAACTCAGTTGTCCGAAACTACATCGACATGTACACCGGCAAAAAACGGTCGCTGATCGAAAGCATGCTCGGCATGAGCCTCTACTACATGCCTATTTTCGAAGAAGCCCTTGAGCGCGAAGGCATTCCCAACGAGCTGAAATACCTCCCCGTAATCGAGTCGGCGCTCAACCCCGACGCGGTGTCGCGCGCCGGAGCAACCGGCCTGTGGCAGATAATGCTCCCCACCGCGCGCGGTCTCGGCCTGGAGGTAAACGCCCTCATCGACGAGCGCCGCGACCCGGTGCGTTCGTCAGAAGCCGCCACGAAATACCTGCGCCAGCTCTACGAAATCTACAACGACTGGTCGCTTGCCATAGCAGCCTACAACTGCGGCCCGGGAAATGTCAACAAAGCCCTGCGGCGCTGTGAAGGCGACGACAAAAAAGATTTCTGGACAATCTACCCCTACCTCCCCGCCGAGACCCGAGGCTATGTGCCATGCTTCATCGCGGCCAACTACGCCATGAACTATTACAACAAGCATAACATATCCCCGGCCCTCGCCAAACGCCCCATAATCACCGATTCGGTTCATGTAAACAGGCGCATACACTTCCGTCAGATCGCCGACATCCTCCAGATACCCGTCGAAGAGATTCAGATTCTCAACCCGCAATATCGCAAACAGGAAATCCCCGGCGACATCCGTCCCTGTCCGCTCGTATTGCCCGCCAACCAGATCTACGCCTACATCATGAGCGAGAAAGCCATTGGCGAGCAAAACGCCGCCAGCTATGCCCGCCGCGATGTTGTCGAGCCCGCCAACGGCCTCGAGC